>JAITBW010000167.1 GCA_031283385.1 Nitrososphaerota archaeon | reverse complement strand
GCGGATCATTTATGTGGTTGGTCAGCGTAATGTCGTATTTTGTGGTATCAAAGGGAATTACGTTTGTTACAAATGATAAGGCTTCTTCTTGATTTGATTTTGAAGTTGCTGCATAAGTGGTGGGCAATGCTGCAAAAGAGCATATTAATGCTACCAACAAAAGAATTGTTGAAAACTTTTTGATGTATCTCATTTTTCATTCCGCTCCTCCTATGGTATATGCCAAAAGTATGGTGTGGTGCCGAGGGCAGGGTTTGGAATTAGGGCATCGGGTGTTTTCACCCATTCCACCCCTTTTTTGAGTGCCCATTCTGTTTTATCATACCTAGCAAACTATGATTGCTGTAAATCTAACAGCCCACTTCCGATAACATTGTATGATGGTTTATAACCAATTACAATTCAAGAGCTCTGCTGTTCAAGTTGAAAAGTTGGTTACATCATAAAAACCGTTAATTATGCCTTTTTTTGTAATTAAAAACTTTTTGGGCTTCAAAAATTACTGACACCTTGATGTCTAAACATTGTCGATTTTAGGATTGTGACTTAGATTGTTCTTTAGGTACTTGACAACTTACCCATGCACTATGTTCTCTAGAAATTAGATTTTCAGTTCTGAGAACAAACAATTTCTCGGGATCAATCGCAGCCTCATATTCACAGTTTTTTGTATCGTAAAAATTTTTTTCTTTCTTTAAGGATTCAGCAACTGTTCGATAATTGATCCAATTTTCATGAAACTTGAAAACACCTAACATGGATGTAACTATAGTTACTATACCTGATGAAAATAAAGCGATGATTTGTAAAATTGGTCTGTTCAGAGCTATAAGAATTGGAGTTATAACAGACGAAATGATGACAATAATCTGAGCGATTTGATAGCGTTGTTTATTTTTCTTTGCGTTATATTCATAGTACGATAGTTCTGGGGCATATCTGTTTTTTATGTATGTTTCAAAGTCTGCGGTATCCAATTCTGCAAATACCAACTAAGCGTGTTGTCTAATAGCAGAAATTATCGAGTCAGTATTCCATCTAACTAGTTCATCAGCTATCTGTTGAACATCAACTGGAACCCTATCTTGCCCTTGTGGAATAATACCAATGATGGGTTTATTGTAGCTTTTTGCAATTCTCATTTCTGCTTGCATCCAATTACTATACTTTGCATACATACCTGACAATACAAGAACTACACTTGATAATTGAATTCTATCATCAAATTGCTTTCTTAATGCTCCAGTTAGTGGATCATGTGAAGGAACACTATAATCCTTCCAGCTAAAATATGGTGCACTATTTAAAAGATCACATAATCGGTGATATTCGTCTTTATAATCCCACGCATGACTGATGAATATGTTATATGTTTTCCCCTGCATGATTCGCTCCCTTTCAAAATTATTATTTAATTGCAAATTTAAAGTTTTTGACGCACAATAATTGATTGAGTTGTTCCCATTTTTTACTTGTCCATAGTAGATATTGATTGTTTTTAAGACGTTTCCCAATGTGGGAAACGTGGGAAACTTTTGGAAACAGACTCATTTTATAATGAAACGTTTCAAACACGGTTTATACTATGATAATATTTTGTTTATAATTTATATTAACAGAAAAACTGCGCAGAATATTGATTAAGTATGCTTGCTCGCCCCCATTATAATGTGATATATTTTTTGTTTTTTGTTTCCCAACGGTCTTGTTTCCATTTTTGGTGAGTTTGGTGTTGACTGTAAACAGTGTAGCCAATAACCAACTGTTAATTTCTTTATAGTGCACAGTATAAAAATTATCTCACATCAATACGTGCACATATTTAGAATTTTACTAAAGCTCTAATAGTGCTAAAGGTAAATTAGATGTAGTTAACATAATTTGATAAAACAGTAGGATTGTCATGGTTAAAGTCGAGATTGTTAATGTTGTTGCGACAGCTTCAGTTAATCAGCCAATGGATTTTGAGGTGCTACGTAAGTATAAGGAGATTTTTCATGACTCTGATGTTTATGGTGGTCGTGTTGCGTATTTTAAGCCAGAGGGTTTGCAGGGTCGAGTTTCGATTTTTTTGTCTGGCAAAATGATAAGCGTAGGCACAAAAAGTGAAAAACAAGCACAAATAGAACTGCATAAGGCTAAACAATTTCTTCTGGATAAAGGCTTCATAACAGACATAGAACTTCACCCATGTACACAGAATCTTGTTGTGACCGCTGATTTTGAGCGTGGTCTAAATCTTGAAGAACTCTCTCAGAGAACAAAAGCAATCTATGAACCCGAACAATTCCCTGGCGCAATACTAAGAATCACGCAACCCTTCAAAACAAGTGTATTAATTTTTGCCTCTGGAAAAACCGTTATAACGGGTTTAAAAAGTCAATCAGAAATAGAATCAACAATTAATGCGCTAAAACAAATTATTGAACTTAATTTTGACTGATTATATTCGATAAAAAAACTAAGCACTATACAAAGAAGCGCGTAATTTTTCATGATGTTGATAAATCACACTATGAGCAGTT
>JAITBW010000166.1 GCA_031283385.1 Nitrososphaerota archaeon | reverse complement strand
TGTGTTTTTGTGTTTGTTTTTGTTTTTTTAGGTATGTATATATAAGGTTCGGTTGTTTTCGTTTAATTTTTGTCATTTAGTTTTTTAAAATTTGGTGTCAGCTGTGTTTTGGTGATGCTTTTGTATACAACACGGTAAAACTTTGTTAAAATACATTATTTGCTACAAAAAAGTGACATACTAAGAATATGTAGTTGATATTGAACTATACTGATAGTTTTTTATTTGCTGCTTTTTTTCCTTGAAGAATAACTGTTGCACGTTTTAGATCTAGTAATGAGTTAATGCTAAAAAATGAATGTAACTCGGGATCTATCTGTTCTACGATCATTTTTGAAATGTATCGTACTCCTCTAAGTTTTTCAACAAGTGTCTGCAAATCATCAATGCCTTCATCGGCAAGTTTTTTTGCAGTTTCTAAGGCGATTTTTGTCTGGTAAACTGCACATAAAGGTTCCATTTCATTATCAACATTACGTGGAACAACAGCAGTTTTACCCCCAGCAAGATCTAACAGCAACATAGCTAGCTCTTTGTTTACAAGTGGTGAATCATAAGGTAGCAATAGTGTGTATTTACTTTGCACCGCTTCGAACCCCGCTATAGCTCCGCTTAAAGGGCTATCTGCCATTTGTCCTGTAGCTATAACAAATTTAGCCGCTTTAGGCAATACAGCCGCATATTTTTCTGCGCGCTCTTGGCTATTAGTTACGATTATTACTTCATCAACTATAGAATGTACACTATTATAGACATGTTTAATCAACGGTTTGTTGACCAATAGTGTTATGCCTTTGTCTTCAGGCAATTCTTTTGAGGTTTCATTTGCAAGTATAACAGCAGCAGTGATTTTATCCAACATTTTCGTCTCCATTACATGTTTTAACTGTGTTTTGGTGATGCTTTTGTATACCGATAGTTAGTGTACATCGTTTTTTTCAATTTTGTTTGCCATTTCGTGCAGTAACTGCGTAAATGGATGATCCGGTTTGTCTTCTGGAAAGAGGTATTGTCCTCCTGCTTTTAGGACTTCGCAGAAACAGGGTACCACACCAAGTAGTGGAACTTTATATGTTTCTTTAATTTTTTTAACATACTCTGGATTATTGCTTCTTGCTTCTTCATCTAGAACTTTGTTCATAACCAGACCCGTTTTTGTTTCAAACAGCTTATAGAATTCCGATAACATGCTCTTTGTTCCCGTTATATCTGAACGATCCCCTGTTGTTGTTACAACAACAAAGTCCGCGGCTACAATTGCATTCATAGATGAATATTGTATCCCTGGACTGGTATCAAATACTATATAATCAAATTTTTGTTCATCAATAAGCTTCTTTTTTAAAGATGTTATATGGGTAAGAGCGTGCATTTCCCATTGTCGATCTTTTGTGGTCATATCTTTCATAGCAATTATTGAAGGGTTTGCAAGTCCTGCATGTAACTTGCCATTACCCGTTATTCTTGAACTTAAATCAACTAGTACATCATTTATTCCGCATTTATCATTCAAATAATCATTTAACCATACACGAGCTTTTTCGCAACGTAGTATAGCAAAAAGACTTGGTGCTCTAAAGTCTAAATCAAATATAGCCACTTTTTTACCCTGTTTAGCTAATGTAGCAGCTAAATTCACAGACAGTATTGTCTTCCCTGTACCACCTTTATAGGAATGCACAGCTATAATTTTACTCAAAACATTCATCATCTCCTCATTGTTTCTCAATATAAAACAGCGTTTTTTTCCCTTTACGCTGCTTTTTAAGGTAACCCATAATCACTAATTGATTCAGATAAGAACTCTCCATAGCTCTAGCCCTGTTTGTTTGGTTAGCAATTTCTTCTGCCGTAGCACGACCATTTCGGCACATAGCTACAGCAGTTTTGCGCAAATGATCCGGCAGGTTAAGTAATGTTATAACATCAAGAGGAGCCTCAGGAAGTGGCTGTATATCTTTTCCAGTTGCTTGGCGTAATTCAATCATTACATCCATTTTTTCATTAAGCTTTTCAAGATTTACTTTTATTTTTTCCAATGCTGCCAAATACTTTTTGCCTATTCCTTCCTGTCTGTACAAATATTTTTCCTCAAATTTGTTGCTCTTCGCCGTCACATATATATTGCCACAGATTTGATATAAGTCTTTGGAAAGCTGTCTAGTTTGATATACCTTTTGAATTTCGTTCTAAATATGGTCATAGCGGCGGTTTTTTGATGCTATTTTTGTTGTTAGTGTTTAGTGTTTTTATCCACTGTTGGAATTCTGTTGATGGCGGGAATGTTTCGTATAGTTTTTTGCGGTTAGCTTCTAAGAATCGATTTTCTTCATTAGCGTATTCTGCAGCTGTTAATAGTTCATGTTCATATTGTTTGGCTTGTTCTTTAATGGGGCTGAGTTTTTGTTGGAAAAATTCGTCGCGCAGTGTGTGGTGTTCTAAAATTGTTGTAGGCACCGTTTTAACTATGTCTTTTAGGTTGTTTACAGCTTTTTGTAGATTATCAGCGTTCACTCGTGTTCCTTGGAGATAAAATGGTGGTCCGCCAATCATTAGTAGAGATAAAGGTTTTTCTAAAATTAATTGTTGCGCCTGATCTGACATTGGACCTTGAATGTCGGGAGCGAACATGAAGCGTTCATTGTTGTATTCTATGGTAAGCATTATAGTATGGCCTAGTGGTGTGTTGTCTTCTCCGTGTGGGACTGCTGGGGAGAACTGGAGTTT
>JAITBW010000120.1 GCA_031283385.1 Nitrososphaerota archaeon | reverse complement strand
TTTCTTCCTGCGTGCATTGCAAAGTCTAGGGCTTCTTTGGCGATTTTTACGCCTATTGTTTCTAGTGCTTTTGCGAGTTCTTTTGCTGCTGCTTCGCTTACGCGGTCTGCTCCTGCTTTTTTGCATAGTCTATGCATGGGTGCTACAGCTATTTCTAATTCGGTCATAATGTCATCTCTATGCTTCTTTTTCTAATTAAAACAATATTTAACCTTTTTTATGGTTTATTTTCTTAAAGCACCTTACATTGTTAAAGTTAGTAGGGAGGGGGGAATGGTTATAAAAATGGTTATGGTATTATGTGTTGATGTAGATGAAGTTAGTGGATGCTCATATCCATCTTTCTGAGGTGGAGTATGCTGATCATTTAGGTGAGGTAATAGCTGATGCTGTAGATAATGATGTATCTGCGTTAATTACCTGCTCTACAGATTTAAGAACGTGTCAGCGTGATATTGAATTGGCTGAGCAGTATCCTAAGCTAATTTATCCTGCGCTTGGTGTACATCCTTATAATGTTAATTTTTTAAAACCTGATGAGCTGCAAGAAATAATAGACTTGATTTTGCGCCAAAACCAAAGAAAATGTCCTGTGGCTATAGGTGAAATCGGTTTGGATTGTACATATGATACTATTTGGGAGAGACAATTATTTGTTTTCGATAAAATGCTCCATGTAGCTGAGCAGCTTGAGTTACCTGTTATCATTCACTCACGCGGTACGACAGATAAAATTGTAGACATGCTACAATCTTATAACGTGAAACGTGTGCTCCTTCACTGGTTTAGTCATACAATAGATACCCTAAATAAATCTATAGATCTAGGCTATTTCATATCTGAAGGTCCACCAATTGTCTACTCTGGTATTCTTCGTGAAATTGTAAAGCAAACACCTATAACTAATTTGCTAACTGAAACCGATGGCCCAGTACCTTACAGGAAAAACCCCTTCAATGATCAACTAACTAAACCCTCCTACATTAGACACGTGTTAGATGCAATTGCTGAAATTAAAAACACCGATGTCTCCGATGTCGCTGAACAAATCGCTAAAAACTTTGAAACATTTTTTAACGTTAAACTTTAGACCTTAGTATAATTTTGTGGCAAATAAACAACATATTTGCCGTGTTCGAGTTAGGCAAAAAAGCAATTGCAAAATTTGCTAATTTCAAATTCTGACAAACCAGTAACATTCTATTCATTAAACGTCATTTTAGCCATTGGTTATCGTGTGAAATCTTTACGTGGTACACAGTTTAGGGTATGGTCAGCAAATGTTTTATATGAATATTTGCAAAAAGAGTTTTACCATAAATGATGACTTTTTGAAAAACATGAGTATGGGTCTATTGAAAAGAACTCAGAGTGTATTCGAGATATTCCTGTCAGTGAGAAAGTGCTGTCAGCAGGTTTTGTCTCTTTACGCGACCAATTTAATACCAACTAAATGTGAAAACTCACAAATTTGTTGTATTGCTTTTTTTTGCTATATTTCCAAGTTTACCGTTTATAGCACACTACTATACTCTCCATCCAATATCTCTGTAGACTGTGCACACGTCAAAAACTCAAAAATACGCCTCGACTGAATAGTTACAATTTCAGTATTAAGGCGTAAGCTTAAATTAAGTCTCTATTCTATTGAAATGTTGCCTCTACGCTTATATGCGTTGGAGAAACAATAAAACGTCGATAATCGGAGGAATTTCACTGGGAAAAGTAAAAACTGAACAGATAAAGAGAACAGGTAAAGAACTCATGATACGCTTTCCAAACAAGTTCTCAAGCAATTTTGATGAAAACAAAAAATTAGTTGACACATTAACTGCAGGCACAACTACACGTGTCCGAAACAAAATTGCAGGCTACATTACGCGAACTGTAGCTTTATCAGCAGCTGGGTCAGAAATCGAAGACGACTCAGATAATTTAGACGAAGAATAACTTTCTATCGGAAAAGAACTTTCATGATGGATCAATATCGGAAAGGTTGGGCGTTTAGATATCTCCGCGAAGCAAAAGCCGAGCTAGAAGCAGCCCAAAAAATGCCCTACATGGCACCAAATCTTATTTTGGAAGCCATCCGAAAAGCCCGAAACGCAATTTATTACAGCTTGGGCGAGCCTGCCTTTATTGAAATACTCCTAAGAGAAGAACTTATAAAAAACCCTCAAACCAACGATTCTGTACTCAAATTTTTAATCGAACTCGAAAGCACAGTAGAAGCACTTGCTCATACAGAAGAAATCAACAGCGATGTAATGATGAAGCAAGCTGACACTTTAGTTAGCGTCGCAACAGAATTCGTTGAAACTCTAACCCAAGAAAAATATCAACAATAATCTTTACAAACAACATTCACAAATAACAAACATACAAATGAAAACTTGATGCCAATGTCTGTAACTGTAAAATTCATTGGAGCACTACGACACGCAGCCAATAAGTCTACAATGACAATAAATTGTCCAACAAATTTTTCCATCAAAGAGCTAATCCAAAAAATACTCACAGACATACCTGAAATAAAAACAGACATCATAAACCAACAAGCAGACGGCACTATGAAAAGCACTGTTCTACTTCTCGTTAATGAAAAAGAAATCAGCGTACTAAACGGTTTAGACACACTACTTACCAATAATGACGAGATAGTCTTTATTCCTATCGCACACGGCGGATAACAAAACTGACAACTAACTTTTTAAAAAAAAACAAAAACATACCTAAACTTTGAGTGCACATTTTTAAATTATACTCAGCTTCATATCTAATGATGATGGTTAACTGTAGAATGTAATAAAACATTTTTTTATAACACCTACACGCTATGCTGTAGAAGGTAACACAAAATTGAGTGAAGAAATAACTAGCACCACTATTGGTCACGGAACATGGTATGACATGACCGCTCTGAAAATTATTGACCGCGAAAAACAACTAGGCCGAAATATGAGCCTACTTCGAACCGAAATGGGATTAGGTGCCTCTGGCTTTCCTCACATTGGCAGTTTAGGCGACGCCGCACGCTCTAACGCTGTGGCAATAGCCATAAAAAATTTAGGATATAACTCTGAACTTATTGCTTATTGCGACGATAAAGACGGTCTAAGAAAAGTTCCAGCCGGACTTACAGACGTCGACTTAGAAAAATATCTGGGATACTCCGTTTCAGACATCCCTGACCCAAACGGCTGTCATGAAAGCTACGGCAAACACATGAGCAGCTTACTACTTGACGCACTAGACAAATGTAGAATCCAATACAAATACTACTCTGCAAACGAAATGTACAAAAAAGGATTACTACTAAACGAAATCCGAGACATACTATCTAATGCACAAAAAATCGGACAAATAGTCAAAGAAGAAGTAGGACAAGAAACCTACATAGAAGTCCTACCCTATTTTGCAATATGCGAAAAATGTGGTCGCCTATACACCACAAGAGCCTATAACTTTGACAATAAAACTGACAAAGTCCTCTACAAATGCGAAGGACTCGAAATAAAAGGCAAAAAACTCTCAGGCTGCAGACATGAAGGAGAAGTAGATGTAAAAAGTGGCAACGGAAAACTAACATGGAAAAGCGAATTCGCCGCACGATGGCGCGCCCTAGACATCCGATTCGAAGCCTACGGCAAAGACATCGCTGACTCTGTACGTATAAACGATCGCATCTGCAGTGAAGTGTTAAAATTTGAACCACCAAACCACGCAAAATACGAAATGTTCCTCGACAAAGGCGGAAAAAAAATCTCTAAATCAGCAGGAAACGTATTCACACCACAAGTCTGGCTCCAATACGGCTCACCACAATCTCTACTACTATTAATGCTCAAACGATTCGTCGGCACCCGCAGCATAGACGTCTCAGACATTCCCTTATACATGAATGAACTTGATGTTCTAGAAGACATTTACTTCAACAAAAAACAACTCAACCCAAAAGAAACTATACGCCTAAAAGGACTCTATCAATACTGCTGGGGAATGGCACCACCTGAAAAACCAAGCATACACGTACCATACAATTTACTAGCATTTATAGTAAAAATGGCCCCAAAAGACTGCATAAATGATTACATCACTGAAAAACTACAAACATATGGATACCTACAAAAAAACCAATCAATAGACGAAAACCTAGAAAAACGAATAGAATACACCCAAAACTGGTCACAAGACTTCGAAGAAATCAAAGAAACAACTATCACATTAACTACAGAGACCAAAAAAGCACTCACCGAACTACTCAAAAACTTAACAACAACAGCAACAACAGCAGCAGATGATCCT
>JAITBW010000108.1 GCA_031283385.1 Nitrososphaerota archaeon | reverse complement strand
CACATACTCACCAGCATCAGATCAACGATTTCCTGAACAGTTTTCGGATAGTTAACGGCATAGGTTTTAATTTTTTCTTTTGATGTATCTTTAGCCCAGTCTGAAATATCCATAACTATCCGCTCTTTTGATACACCATTGTATCGCCATGTGTATATGAAGTCAAGGATTGTTTTCTCTGGATCGGAATATGGGTAAGTATTGTTTTTGATTATGCCAAACTCTAAAAGTTTAGGCGCGAGTTTAGAGAATTTGAATTTGTAACCTGCAATTTTAATGGGATTTGATCGCAAGAGTTTATCATTAATTACGTTGTCTATAGTGAAGTACTCGTGGATCAGATTGTTTAGTTTTAGGGCGGTGTGCAGTCCAAAATACCAGTTTTTTACGCCTTTTAACTCTAAGCCTTTAGTTACAAGTTCTAAGTGACTATATTTTTGTGTGTGGTATTTTGTTTCTTGTGGGGTTTTTATGTAGAATATGCCTTTGAAGATTCTAATGGCGTGTTTGCGTGAGAGGAGGTGTCTTATGGTTGTTTCATAGTTTGTGTTTATTGTTTTGCAGTATTTTTTGAGTTCCTCTGCTGTGGTGTATTCTTTTTTGTCGATTGCGAGTTTTCTGAGTAATAAGTTGGATTTTCTCATTTATATCACAATATCACATTTTTGTGATGTTATGATATAAATAATAACATCACATATAAGTTTAGCGAAGTATGGATTCAACAGTTTGTTGGCGACCGATTTTCTGTAGTTTGATGTGAATTGTTTTTGAGTGCCGATTTTAGAAGTTTAGGTGTTAACCTCGACACGCTGTTTTGATTTATTTGTTACAACGTTAAAGACTGGTAAAATAAAATCGTCTGTTTTTGTCCACACCTTAAGTGCATAATCTTTTAATTTTTAGTTATGTTTGCTGTTTTTTGGTATGTTTAGTTGTAGTACTTTTTGGACTTGTTGTGCTATTAACCATCCTATTGGTATGGTGTATAGTGCTAGTGTTGTGTTGAATATGGCTGATAGAGGCAGGAAGGCACTTGTGATGGCTTGGTTTAATCCAAAGCCTATGGGGGGTGGTTGGGGTAGTGCAAAGTAGTGTATGACGGTCATGAATGTTGTGCGGGTTAAGATGCCAAGGCTTGTTGCGATTGTGAGCCATTTAATGCTGGTTAGGATGTTGGTTTGGGTTTTTTTGTGTGCCCGTACTTTTTTGCCAAGGGTTATGGCTGTGTATATGCCGACTTGCATGGATATGCAGGCGAGCATGTTGTATAAGGGGCCTGTGGGGAGTGCGCCCGGAAAGAGAACTAGAAGGACACTTGTGTTTAGTAGGCATACTGCTATGCCAGATATTGGGTTGATTATTAGGAGGGCTATGACTATGGGGATTTCCCATATTTGGTAGAATAGTCCTGGGTCGAATGGTGCTGGGAAGTAGAGGTGTGTTATGGCTGGGTTTAGTGTGATGGCTATGGCTGCAAAAACTATGGTTAGGGTTAGTTTTTTGGTGTTCATGTTGTTTTCTTAAAGTTTAGATTTTTGTAACTTATTTAAGAGTAGTTACCCAAAAAAGAGTATGTATGGGTTGGGTGTGTTCGCGTGTTCAAAAGTCACTAGGCTTCTTGTATAACTATGGAAAGCAAGATTACTGTTTTGTTGGTGTTGTTTTTATGGTGGTGTATGAAGTTTGAAAATGTTAAGTGTTGTTGTGGTGGAGAGTTTCGTTGGATGGCTGGTGTGGAGTGTGTAACGTTTGAAAAGCTGTTGAAGATTCTTTTGTGTGTTGTCTAAGTGTCTTGTGTTTGGTGGTTCAAAGTACATGTTACGTCTTGAGGGTATGTTGTTTGTTTGTCTTGAATGTATCTGTGAGTATTGTACTATGTGTATGTGGCGGCGAGTTATGGTATGAGTGAGAGTCATTTTTTCAGAATTATTTGTTGGGTGGCGGGTACTTTGGTTAAGGGTGGCACATTTTTTTGTCTGGTCGTGAGGTTTTGTTGAAGAGTGATGTGGAGTATGAGGGGGTTTTGATTGATGTTGCTTGGTCGTCTTTGGGGTGGTCTAAAAAAAGCAAAAACTCTACTATTCGGGTAAGAAAAAGTGACACACCATGAAAACCTGAGTGGTTGTAAATAAAGTCGATGGCAAAATATTTTGCCCCTTTTTCACTAGTGGTAGATGTCATGATTTTAGGTTGTTTAAGAGTTAAAATTGAAAGTAGGCTCTAGAATTAAGGTTGTTGTGGATACGTGGTATGTTGGGATTTTAAAGTTTCATGTTGATTCTGTTGTTTCGATAAAGCGTAGTAGGAAAAGTCTTTAACTAAAACGGATAAAGTGTTTAATTGTAGGGTTTCTAGTGAGTGGGTGTTAAATGAGTGGGCGGTTGGGTTGGTTAAGCGGTTTAAGATTGTGTCTGATCGTTATCGTAATAGGCGCAAATGCTTTGGTCTACGATTCAACCTAATTGCTGGTATCTGCAACTACGAACAAGAAACATAAGTTATGCAAGAAGTCTATTTTTTTTGGTTCCCTTGAGATTTTTTGTGGCTTATTGTTTTATGAGTTTGTTTGCCGTAAAAAATGTATTTGCCGTTTTTTTGATTGATTAAAGAAAAAAAGTTGTTGTGTGTGAAAAGGTGGGTTGTTTAGTTATCTGTGTTACATGCCTTGTTTTAGGCGTCGGTATGTTGTGTAGTCTATGTATTCGATGTGTGGGTTTTCTGTTAAGGTTTTTGTGTTGATTTTTTGGTGTTTTCTTTTGTCGAGGATTTGGTTTGTTGTTCGTAGTATGTATGCGTCGCTTCCTGCGCCTGAGCCGTAGCTTGTTACTAGTATGTGCTCGTTTGGTTTTGCTATGTCTAGTATTGCTGCTAGGCCTATTAGTGCTGCTCCTGAGTATGTGTTGCCGATTTTGGTCATTTGTATTGCTGGCATGTATTGTTCTTCTTTGAAGCCTAGTTCTTTGGCTATGCGTGTTGGGAATGTTGGGTTTGGTTGGTGTGGTACAAAGTATGCGAAGTCGCTGGGTTTCATGTTGCTTGTTTCCATCATTTTGTTGGCGGCTTTTCGTATGTGTTTGTGGTATGCGGGGTCGCCTGTGTATCTGCCGCCGTGCATTGGGTATTGTTCGCCGTCGCGTCGCCAAAAGTCTGGTGTGTCTGATGTGCAGCTGTACCAGTTTTCTATTTCGGCTATGACGTCTTTTTTGCCGAAAATGTATGCGGCTCCGCCGTAGCCTACGAAGGCGTCTAGTTCTCCTCCTGGGCATCCGCGTGGTGCTGCTTGGGAGTTGTCTGCGCCTATGACCATGGCGTAGTTAATGTTTGAGCGTGGATAGCTTACTATGGCGCATGCGTCTTTGAACATGCTTGTGGCGGCTTTGCAGGCGAATTCTGTGTCTATAGCATCTATACTCTGCAGACCGTCTTCTTGTTCGCCTAGTTGTAGTACTTGTGCTACTTTTGATGCTATAGGTTTGACTGCATAGGGGTTAGATTCTGATCCTACGTATACTTTGCCTACAAGGCTGCTGTCAAGGCCTGCGTGTATGAGTGCGTGTTTTCCTGCTTCTACGGCGGCTGTTACGGCGTCTTCGTCTATGTATGGTACTGCGCGTTCGATGCCGCCTTCTTTTATGCGGAATCGTGAGCTGTATATGCCGTAGCCTATTATGCCTGGTAGTTCATAGTCTTTTGTTGGTTGTATAATTTTGTATTCTTGGTGTGGATAGTATTCGTCTGCTAGTGTGAATGCTAATGAAATTGTTGGGATGACTTCGTTTTTTTCTACGGTGTAGCGTCGTCTGAATCTGGGGGTGACTTCGCGTCCTTCTAGTTTTGCGGGGTCGAAGGTGTCGTTTTTTAAAATTTGATCTGTTATTCTTCCTGGTACGCGGATTTTGCCGTTGTGGAAGCTGACTATGCCGAAAACGTAGCGTCCCAGTTTGTTGAATTTGTTAGTTGGTTCATCAATTAATGTGCAGAATTCTAGTTTGCCTTTATCGTAAAATAGGTCAATGTTGTCCATTTTGCCATAGCTTTTTCTGCCGCATTTTCCGCAGTAGTCGCGTACTTCAAAGTATTCTTTTCCACATATATTACAACGAATAGCGCGTAGTCTATCGCCAAAATAAGATACTCTGCGTTCTATAGGTTCACTACTCATATAACTAGTCTCTCCCTAAAATGTTTACATACGCCTTAGTGCCAAAGCCTTCAAACTCTAATGCGCCACCATACTTTGGTGTTACCCCATCTATAGCTACCTGCCTTTGGTCAGCTTTCCCCGTTAATTGGCGGAAAATCTCATAAATTTGTGCTCCACCCGTAGCTCCAATTGGATTGCCGTCAGCCTTTAAGCCGCCGTCCATGTTAACATATAATTCTCTGCCGTCAATTTCATAGCAGCCCTTATCGTTTGGATATGACTCAACTATGCTCTTCCACGCTGTTCCCGGTAAACAGTAGCCTAGGTCTTCAAGAGAAACTAGCTCCATCATTGTAGACTGGTCATTAACTTGCCAGAGATTAATGTCCCACAGGTCTATGCCGCTGTTTTTGAAAGCTTTTTTTGCCGCTATTTGCGCTGCAGCAAAATGGCTCAACTCCGCTCTGGCGGAGTAGCCTAGATAGTCTGTAGCAGAGTTATATCCGCAAATATATACAGGCGTAACATCTAGTGTTTTAGCTACTTTTTCGTTTGTAAGAATTAACGCTGTTGCTCCATCAGTTACTGGAGCATAATCATATAGACCTAACGCTTTATTTGCAGCTTTACGTGAACTTAGCACGCTTTCTAAACTAATTTTACGTTGAAATTGAGCATACGGATTTTTCGCGCCATTAGCATGATTCTTAACTGCCACCTGAGCTAAGGCATTATACAATTTTTCAAGGTCTTCGCCCTCTATATTATATTTCTTTATGTATGCACGTAACATAAGCTCATGATTTGCCTCTGTTGTTCCACCGGCATAATAACTCCAAGGATCATCAAGTGACATTAAATTATCACGAATTTTATCCAGCCTATCAGTCATTTTTTCAATGCCGCCAACTAGAGCTGTACTATAAACGCCTGCCTGTATCGCATGACACGCAGTTTTAAGTGCAGAACTAAATGACCGCGTCGCTTCCATTGGCACATGAAGCTCCGTTAACTCAGAAAGAAAACCCTCTTCCAAACCTAACTTGTTAGTAATCGGCAAAAAACAATCAGATATGTAGCATGTTTCCAAATTCTTACGCTCTAAATTACACTCATTTGAAGCTGCAAGCCACGCTTCCTCTATTAGTTTTTCTGGCTTTTTATCATAATGTTCGCCAAACTTTGTTCGACCAACAGCAACTATTACAGGACGATTTTGCATGCTCATTTTCTCCCATTAAATAATAGCAATACAGTTTTTATAAAACAACTATTAAGTGTTTGCCATATCCCCCAAATTTAAACACAAAAACCCTCTGTTAACTCCCAAGCACCTGACATGCTTATTGCCTAACTAGCTTGTTTCTAACAATTTTTTATGCAGCGACTTGACAAGTTCTTGCAGTTTCTGACTCAACTCTACCGGATACACTGCCGCATCCATAAACGCTTTATATTTCTCTGGAAGCATAGACAAATTCTCAGAAGCAAAATCCCTTATCTGACTCAACGACGGCAAAACATACGTCATTTTACCCTCAGACATAACTTTAACAAGCAACGGCTCCGCATCAGACAGCTTTTCAGAATCTAAAGCAATAACATCACGAACATACTTACCTTTTACATCTTTATACCGATAAACCTGCTTACGACCAGGCAAAGTCAACTTGTCAACACTTAACTTCATAATAGGCGAGTAAACATTAGACTCAGTCATAGTCTCACACAACTTGTAGATAACATCAATATACGGCCTATCCGAAGACGTACCCATTTTAGTACCTGCACCAAAAGAATCAATTTTTGCACCCTTACTCAACAACTCATCAATACGATACTCATCCAAATCACCACTAGCAAATATTTTCATATACCCCAAACCATTATCATCCAAAATCTCCCTAACCCTCTTACTAGACTCCACCAAGTCACCACTATCCAACCGCACTCCACCAAGCCTAAGCCCCTCAGCCTCCAACTCTTTAGCCACAATAACCGCTTTTTCTAAACCCGCAAACTCTTCATAGGTATCAATAAGCAACGTAGACCTATCAGGAAAAGACCTAACAAACGCCCTAAAAGCATCCAACTCTCTTGGATACGACATAATAAAAGAATGCGCCATCGTCCCAAATACCGGAATACCATAAACCATACCTGCCAACACATTAGAGGTCCCTCTACAACCCGCAATATAGCTACTTCTTGCCACTTTCATGCCTGCATCAACACCATGTTCTCGACGCAAACCAAACTCAATAACCGATTTACCCCTAGCCGCATGCACAACACGACTAGCCTTAGTTGACATGGTAGTTTGCAAATTAATAGTATTAAGAATAAATGTCTCAACAATCTGCGCTTCAATAATCGGAGCAGTAACTCGAATAAGCGGCTCATTAGGAAACGCCACAGTACCCTCTGGAACCGCCCATACATCTCCCGTGAACTTGAAATTTCTAAGATACTCAAGAAACTGCAACTTAAACCCTTGCTGTTTAAGATACTCAAGATGCTGCTCCGTAAACTTTACAGTTTGCAAATACAATAAAACCTGCTCTAATCCCGTAAATAAAATGTAAGAACGATTCTCTGGCAAACGCCTAATAAAAAGATCAAACGTAGCAGACCTAAAATTTTTATTATCAAAATACGACGCACACATAGTTAACTCATAAAAATCTGTAAACAAACTCATATCATCATTATTATGCACGCCGTCAAGAAACTGATTCATAAACACTTTAAAAAAGTCTTACAATTTAATCCTTTCTAAACAGCAGATTTCTTTGGAAGAGTAACCCTATAGTTTACAAGTTTTATTTTTTGTTCTAGTTAACGAACTTATATAATTGGAGCTGCCCTTCATATGAAGGGCAGCGACAGTCAAAATTACCATCAAAAACATTATGCTGCTTACACAGAATTGGGAGCAGTTCAAAATGTTGAA
>JAITBW010000106.1 GCA_031283385.1 Nitrososphaerota archaeon | reverse complement strand
AGTCCGTCTTTTTCTAAGAGGGCGATTTCAAGGTTGCTGATTGCTCTGCTGAGCATGCTGCGTTTGATTATCATTGAAATGTTTGCTTCAGATGCTGCTGTGGATATCATCATAACGTTTATGTTGTTTCTGCCTAGTACATCGAAGACTTTTGCGTAACTACCGGGGGCTCCAACCATTGCGGCTCCGTTTACGTTAAGCATGGCTACATCTTTTATCATGGCTACGGCGTTAACAATTTTTTTTGTGTCTGCAACGGGCTCTTTTGTGATGAGTGTGCCTTGTTTTTCTGGTTGGAAAGAGTTACGTATTCTGACGGGAATGTTTTCTTTGCTTACTGGTCCTAATGCGCGTGGGTGCATTGCTTTTGCGCCGAAAATTGCCATTTCAGCGGCTTCTTGATAGCTGAGTTGTGGTAACAGTTTTGCTGTGGGAACAATTTTGGGGTCTGTTGTCATAATTCCGTCAACGTCTGTCCATATCCAAACTTCGTCAGCTTTCAATGCGACGCCGAGAATTGTTGCTGTGTAGTCACTGCCTCCGCGTCCAACGGTGGTTACAACTCCGTCTTGATTTGCGGCAATAAATCCTGTAACTACTGGTGTTACTTTTTTTTCTAAAAGTGCGCCGAGTCTTTCATGTACAAGATGTGTGGTGAAATTCATTAAAGGGTCTGCTTCACCAAAATTAGAATTAGTTACAATACCTGCCTCTTTGCCTGTGAAACATAGAGCTTCTAGCTTGTTATCCTGTATTGCTCCGCATACAACTGGTGCTGATAAGCGTTCACCAAAAGAAACTACGTAATCTTTAGATTTAGCTGTTAATTCCCCTACATAGCATATGCCTGTTAAAACTTTTTCAAGCTCAGCTACTGTTTCCTCTATAATCTGATAAACTTTTTTCTGTATAGCTTCGCTTACAATTGCAGATGCAACTGCTTCTTTGTGTTTCTGTAACATCTCATAAGCGAAGTCTTTAACAAGTTTTTCATCGCCATTTTTTGCTTGACAGGCAACTTCCAAAAGCTTGTTTGTAACTCCTGCTAAAGCTGAAACTACAACAGTAATCTGGTGCTCTTTGGAGTATTGTGAAACTATATCGGCTACTTGACGTATATTTTTACCTGTACCAACACTGGTTCCGCCGAATTTCATTATAACCTTTTTCATGTCTCTTTTCAGCTCTTTAAGATAATAGTTTTGAGGCTAACTTATGTCTTATGTCTAAGAGGTCTCTTAAAACAGCATTTGCTGTTTCAATTCCGCCTGCGCCACGACCAATTAACGTTTGATCTGCCGCGTACTCCGTTTGGAAAGTAACAGCGTTTAGCACTCCACTAACACATAACGGGTTTGCCCATGGAATCTCTAATGGTTTAACTGAAACTTCATTATCATCCACTGTACCTATGAGTTTAATGGTGCTGTTTCTCTTCACTGCGTCCTTAAGCATTTCAAGCGTGACGCCACGAATACCTATAATATCTACATCCTTCAAAGTTATTTTCTTACCCATAATCCAATTCGACAAGATGACAACTTTGCAGGCAGTATCAAAACCGTCAATATCCATAGACGGCTCTCTTTCTGCATAACCAAGCTTTTGTGCATTTGATAACGCCTCTTGAAATGAAATACTGCTCTGACCCATCTCAGACAAAATATAGTTAGTAGTACCATTTAGAATACCTTGCACTCTAAGAATTTTATCCCCAGAAAGACAACGCTTAGCAAACTCTAACATCGGTGTTCCCCCTCCAACAGTACCACTAAACCGCAAAAACACATTATTATGCTCTGCAAGCTCAGTTAAAGCCGGCATGGCCAACGCAAGAGGTCCCTTATTAGTTGTAACAACATGCTTTCCCGTCTTAAATGCCTTAGTTATATGTGAAAGCGCAGGCTCAGCATTCTTAATATTAACTGGCGTTACTTCAACAACAACCTCTGCCTCTACATTCTCAATAACTTCAAGAGCGCTCATACCTTTATGACCAAAATCTCCATCAGCAGAAATAGGATACCCTTTTTGTTTAATCTCTTCAAGTTTTTCAGGACTAAAACCTCTATCATTAATAACCGCTCCGTCCACATCAGCTATGGCAACAACTTTAGGATTAAATCCATAGCTTGCAGCTTTTTCCATATACCTTCTGGCAAGAATCGTTGTTACGCCTTTACCTACAATACCATAACCAACTAAAATAATTCTCATACCCTTCTCCTCTCTCTTTGTTTATTTAGGTTTAATCCCTAAAGCATTTTCAATAGCTGACATTTCGGCATCAATCTCAACGGGTTTTTCTCCCATTTTAACTGCAATATCTGGATCTTTCAAACCATGACCAGTAGTAACACAGACGACTCTCTCATTTTTGTTAATTATTCCACTACGGACAAGTTTTTTAAGACCAGCAATTGAAGAGGCACTTGCGGGTTCCACAAATATGCCTTCAACTTGAGCAAGCAATTTTTGAGCATCCAAAATCTCTTCATCTGTAACAGTTTCCGCAGTTCCATGAGACTCATTAATAGCATTAATAGCCTTCTTCCAACTGACTGGCGCGCCAATACGAATTGCCGTAGCTACCGTTTCAGGCTCAACAATAGGCACAATTTTATCACTATGACTCTTAACAGCCTTAACAATAGGTGCTGAACCTACTGCTTGAATCCCAGTCATCTTTGGCAACTTTGAAATTAAGCCCAACTTGTAAAATTCACTAAATCCCTTCCAGATGGCGCTTATATTCCCCGCGTTGCCCACAGGCACTATCAAACGATCAGGCGCATTACCCTCTAACTGCTCACAAATCTCATATCCCAAAGACTTCTGCCCCTCGATACGAAACGGATTAATAGAGTTCAACAAGTAAATACTCCTATGCTTCTCAGCAAGCTTTAACACGCAATCTAAGGCTTCATCAAAATTACCTCGAACCTGCAAAACTTTTGCCCCGTGAATCATAGCTTGTGACAATTTACCATAAGCAATTTTCCCTGAAGGAATTAAAACAGTACAACGAATACCCGCACGAGCAGCATAAGCAGCTAAACTTGCACTTGTATTACCTGTAGAAGCACAAATCACATGCCTAGCACCTAACTCTACAGCTTTAGTTACCCCCACAGTCATACCTCTATCTTTAAAGCTACCAGTCGGATTCTCACCCTCATTCTTAACCCATAAATCAGTAAGACCCAACGCCTCACCTAAACGCTCAGAACGATGCAAACCCGTTCCCCCCTCACTCAAAGAAACAACAGCAGATGATTCATGAATAGGCATAAAATCACGATAACGCCAAACTGACAACGCAGACCTCTTAAAATCCCCCGATTTAACAGCCACCGCTACCTTTTCCAAATCAATTTTTATCTCAAGAATATCCCCACACTTTTTGCAGAAATAAACTATCTCATCTATACCATACTTTTCATGACAACTTATACACTTTTGAAAACTCATTTTTCCATCTCCTCCACTACATAAGCACCCTTACCAGGCCTTGTCGCAAACACATCAACATCATAACCCGCCGACCGAAAACCTTCACCCATAGCCACTGCAACTTTAGAAGCATCACACGTTTTCCCATTAACAAACGCTATCATAGTCGGACCAGCACCACTTATAGTTACACCCAAAGCCCCAGCACTCAACGCATTCTCCCTAATTATACTATAACCAGGAATTAACACAGACCTTGCCGGCTCAACAATACCATCAACCATAGACCGCCCAACAACATCCACATCACCCATAGCAAAACCCGCAGCCATAGCCGACGCCTTACCTAAATTATGAACATGCTTCTCTAAAGGCACCAACTTAGGAATAACCGCCCGCGCCTTCTCAGTCTTATTCGGCGGAGTAATCATCTTAGGCATAGCAACAGCCAACTCTAACTCTTTAGGGCACTCCAAATTAATTATCTCCAAAGGATTATATGAGCATATAAGCACAAAGTTTCCGCAAACTGCCGCTGACACATTATCTGCATGCTCAGAACCCGCAGATGCTACTTCACCTTTCGCAGCATACTCAATCAACTGTTTACTGTTTAAATCTAAATTAAACATGGCGTTTATGCCAACAGCTACTGCAGCTGCTGAAGCAGCACTACTTCCTAAACCTTTTCCAGGAAAAACGCCTTTCTCTATGTGAATTTGTAACCCACTATTTATTTTGAAATCTTTTAACATCGTTTTTGCTACGAGACCTGCAGTGTTCTTTTCAGGTGTAAGCGAAATTGTTTTTGCCCCTATGCCACAGTTTTGAATTTTTATTCCTTGTTTGATGGCTGTTAAAGTTACTTTATCGTTTGGATGCTCAAGGGCTATCCCGAAAATGTCAAAGCCTGGACCAAGGTTGGCACTGGTTGCTGGTGCTTTTACGGTCACTTGTTTTAACGGCATTTTATTTTCCTTCTGAATAGAAACTTAACAGTTACGAATATTATTAATTTTGTTGCTTATAATACCAAAGTTAACCTACAATATTTGAGATAACTTCATAGGTTTTTAGGCTGTCTTTTTTTTCTACAACAATAATTGTTTCAGTCCAACATGAAATGAATTCTATCATGTTAACATTTTGCTCTGCTAGTAGAGTCGTAAGAAACGCTAGAACACCTGGGGTTGCCTCTAATTCTTTTGGTGAATGGATAACAATCATTGTGCAGTTTTCATGCTTAACCAGAGTGCTTATATGCTCAGGCAAATCTGATTTATCTACTAAGTATACATATTTTCCTGGTAAGTCAACTTTCATGCTATTTTTGGACTGAATTTCTTTAGAAGTTATCATAACACTTTTTCTATCGTAAACTACAATGTTGCTGCGTTTAAGCAAGGCGAGAACTTTTTCTTCCCTTTTTTGTTTATGTTTTTGTAACTCTTCTGAAAAACGCCTCAGAGCAGCTTTTATAGCACTTGTATTATCAGTTTTTAATTCATTTTGTATCTGACGCGATAGCTCACTTAGGTTAACTATATTTTTCTCCAATGCTTCCAGTA
>JAITBW010000119.1 GCA_031283385.1 Nitrososphaerota archaeon | reverse complement strand
GTTTAACTAGTTTGTGTTTTGCTTCCTTTTGCTTTCTTGGCTTTTCTTTTTGCGTCTTTCTCTTTCTTTGTTAAAGGTTTACCTTGTTTGCTTGGCATAATGGACCTCAACTATTTTTTATATCAATCATGCTTTTAATGTTTTTCGAAAAACCAGTCGAAAACGTGTTTATGTGTATTCTCTAAATGTGTGACCACATTTTGTGCAACGCATAAACTGTGTTGACGCCTCATCGCCGCCTCGAGTTTGAACTTGCCAAACATAACACTCAGTATTATTACATTTCTCACACTTCATCTTTATAGTAGACATAGTGCTAATTTTTGATTCTTCAGCAGTAACAACAGTCATAAACGGTTGAGCTGTAGGCTGAATAACTTTTACCACTTTAGCTTGAGACCTACTATTACCATCAGACTGCTTAGTGTAATCGCATTTTGAACAAGCAAGAACTACTACTTGTTCATCATTTTTCCGAGGCTCAAGACGGCACCCACAATTCGGACAAAATTCCATAATTTAAATGACCTCTTTGACTAATAGTTAATCTCAATATAAACTCAAATATATAATATAAGCATTCTCAATTTTTCCAAACAACAAAAAAGCCACAGATCAAAAGCATGAGTATCTATAGAAAAAATTATCGCGAAATATAAAGTGTTTAAAATCTTTTCAAACAAACAAAATTATGTGCCGCCAAAATAGTTTTGGAAAAATAGATCTGTAATTACTCATATAAATCAATGAAAGATGCGGTTTTAAGGTAAACATTAACTGTTAGTATAGTTTAACGGGTTGATTTAGCAGTCTGTGGCTTCAAAGCTTAAATTTGGGATTAATGTTTTGCTTGTAGTTATAAGAGGAAGTACATTGGTTAATGAAAAAATTCAGGCAGGCGATTATGCATTAATTTATCTTGATGCTCGTCGGACGTATATGTTGAAAGTTGAGGCGGGGCAGACGTTTCATACTCATAAGGGTTTTATAAAGTTTGATGAGTTAATAGGTAAAGAGTTTGGGGAGCCTATTAAGAGTAGTTTAGGGGTAATATTTACAACTCTTAAGCCGCAGCTTACTGATTATATTATGAAGAGTAGTCGTAATACTCAGATAGTATATCCAAAGGATGCAGCGGCTATTGTAATGTTTAGCGGTATAGGTCCGGGTAGTCGTGTGGTTGAGTCTGGAACGGGAACTGCTTCTTTGACGTCCGCGTTGGCGCATTATGTAGGTTCAACGGGTAAAATTTACACTTATGAGCTTAGAGGAGAGTTTCAAAAGAATGCGGCTAAAAATTTGCAGCGTTCAAAGCTGATAGATCGTGTGGAAATGAAAAGTGGGGATGTAACGTTGGGTATTGAAGAGCGTGATGTTGACGCGGTTATTTTAGATTTAGCAACACCTTGGCTTGTTATACCTCATGCTTATGAGGCGTTAAAGCCGTCTGGAACAGTTGTTTCATTTAGTCCAACTATTGATCAAGTTGTTAAAACTACAGAGGCTCTTAGGGAAAACAATTTTGTTTTTATAGAGACAATAGAGCTTATGATGCGAGGTATGCAAACTGAACGCGGAAAGACACGCCCACAGACACTTATGACGGGACATACAGGCTATATTACACACGCCAGAAAAATCTTGAAACCCACAAATCCTGAAGTAGATATGCATATAGCATCATCAGTATCTCAAGAGGCTATGCCTGAGGTGTCGTCATTAGCTCAAGAGGCTATGCCTGAGGTGTCTGTTGAAGAAACAGTTTCTGCAGAGCAGGAAAAAGAAAAATTAGCAGAAAAAGAAGAAGATTAGTCTGCTAAAGTTTTCTAGTTTGTTTTGCTCTTATTTTTCCCTTAACTTTTCGTCCGTTATCTGGCATAGGCATGCTTAACCGGTAAACTGCCTCTTTGAATTGGTCTGCTTGACCGTGTCTTGATAAGGCATAGTATGCACCTAAAATTCTGCCAAAGTATGGAATTAGCACTTTGTCAAATGTTTTATATATTAGGGGATTACGTAGTCGGCTTTCTAAGAATGAGGGTTTCCAGATTTTAATGTTGTATTCCCAGCATTTGATGAAAAAGTCCCAACGAGCTTTTGAGAGTGAATCCATTTCTGCGCCTTGCTTATTCATTAATACACAGTTTTCTAATGGAACAAAGAACAAGGGCACATAGAAGGCATTGTAGTCTTTAAGATCATCCATTAACTCCAAAGTTTGCAGCATGTCCTCTTCTTTTTCGTCAGGTAAACCAATAATTAGCGTCGCTAGGGGATACCAGTCATTATCGTTTAAAATACCAAACGCGTTAGTAACAATTTCAGGCCACTGCTCCGCCTTATACGGCAACATTTTACCGCCCATATATTTTTTCATAAGACGCGGACTACCCGTCTCGACACCTGTCTCAGCAGTAATTATAGGCTTTCCACCAAAAGAGTACCAGCTTTTTTCAATCAAAATTTCAGCTACGTCCCTAATCATATCAGGACTATGATAAACAGGAGCTAGAGACATATGAGCAGCTTGTATACTATTCACACCCGGATGCCTAGCAACATTTTTACAAAGCTTTACTATAGCCTCACGATTTGGCGCAAACCCAGGATCAGTTTGTCCATAAAGGAAAAGATCCTCAGTAATTAAAGTAATATGATCACTACCCTGACGAGTACTTAACTCCACTTCTTGCAAAATTTTGTCAAGAGGCATATCAATTTTATGCTGCATAGTCGGCGTACAAAACTGACACTTACGACCACACCCTTTTGAAATTTCAACAGCACCGTGTATAGCGACATTTCTAATAAGAGGCATCTCTTTAACATAATTCCAATTATCCAATGACTCATCAGCTTTTGCAACACGCGGAATAGGCTCTCCACGCACTGCCTTCTGAAAAAGCTCAACAATAGGCGCAGGACGCCCACCCATTAAAACACAATCCACACCATAGCTTTCAGAGACCTGCTGACGCTCAAGCTGCCAGGAACCATAACCACCTACAATAATTTTTGGTCTATACTTTCTAATAGCACGATTCATGACAAGCTTACGAAACTCTATACGATTCATAGGCTCACCACCGCCGACTATAGAACTATAAGTTTTACTAACATAACCCATGCCTGTAGGATCCATAGAAGAAATACCTACAACTTTAGTATTAGGACCAACAAACAAACTTAAATGCTCAGGATAAACAACAGCTATATCATCCTGATCAAAACCGCCTTCAAACAAAATAGACTCCAATTTACGCAGTCCATAAGGAGCATAACTAGCCTGTCCATCAGGCTTAGGCTGTTTATGCGAATAAAGCGATTTTCGCACATAAAACAAGGGAATAGGTCCTTTCCCAAAACCGCCAACAAACGCCATAAAAGGACTATTAGAAAAATCACTCATCTCTGTAGCTGAAGCCGTAAGTACAATTTTAGTTCCTAAACCTGACGTCAAATTTTTTCTACCTTAAACAGCATATTTTTATCCAAAGCAGTATTAAAAATTACCGACTGAAAACTACGCACAACAACACATTATACATGAATAATTGACTCACTCTAACTCGTAAATTATGAATAATTCTGCAAAAGGGAACTTTAACACCATAAAATCACCAAAAATCAAAAGCAGTGCAACAAGCACATAAAGGGATCAATATAAAGCAGTACCTACGGTTAATACACTGTACTTGATGCACAAATAGTTTCAACACAACAAGAAACCTGCCACGTTTTTTACAAAAAGTGACATTATATATAAAAATAGTGCGTTAATTAGCCTCTTCAATTTCGCCACATAGCAAGTTTCTGCAGCAGTATCATAGGACTCAGGCTGTTTACAAACAAGATGGTGTTAGCATGTTTTTGCTTTTAATTTATTTATCACTTCATCTTTGACCCATTTTTCGCCTTGTGGTGTTAATTTGAATTCAGGTTTGTTTGGGTTAGGTTTGAAGACTTGTCCTCGTTTGGTCATTTCGTTTAAACGTGCAGGAAC
>JAITBW010000042.1 GCA_031283385.1 Nitrososphaerota archaeon | reverse complement strand
CCCTCAGCTCTGACCAAAGGCAAAAACCGATACACAACCACAGAAGTAGTGATTAGTAGTGTCAGAGACAACAATACATCTATGCTCAAGTTAGAAAAAGACATTATTAGTGTTTCAATCAACTATTTCTCCTCACTTTTCTTATAATCCACTACACTTGATGTTGATGGCTTAAGAGCAGTTTTGATTTTATGCGTGAATTTGCTGAAAACATCTGAAAGCTTTGCCAATGCTTTACAGTTAACCAATTTTTTACGTGTTTTTTGCATATAGAGACCTAAAAATAGAATCATAGAAATTTTTAAAGCAACGTTAACCACAAGAACAGATTTAACTCCAAAAAATACAATATCAAGACCAGGTCCATAAACCAAATAGTTTAAAGTTACGTTTTTTATAGTTAAGCAAGTTAATATTTCCAAATAAACAAAACAAAAGGAGATTCAAACAATGGTCAAAGCAGTAGAAGAGTACATTATTTCTTTGTTAGGAGTAGTGGACAGGCCGCTTCCATCTGTTTGGCATCTTCAAAAAGAGTTTTTCATTCTCACCAAAATAAACCCTAAAACCCAAAAACTGTTCAACTTCGCAAAACATTACGAAGGCGCTTACTCAGAAATACTTCAAGAATCATACATAGAACCAAGTCATTATGACACTGCATTTAGCACTAACATTAAAGACGAAATCATACTCAACAAACAAGGACAAAACACTTTTGCTAAAATTAAACAAGAACAAAGTGTTAAACCAGGTTTTAGTGAGCTTTTAAACTCTTTAAAATTCATTAGAGAAATTTATGATAAACTAAGCAGAGACGAACTATTATTTTTAATGTACATAACCTACCCCGAGTTTATTGAGTACTCAAATGCCTACGATAAATTAGTAAAAAACGAACAAAAACGAAAAACCCTCTGTAACAACATGCTAAAGAAAGGCCTAATCACATTAGATAGATACGGAGAATTACTACTTGCCACTCACTAACGATAACCAAATGATTGCTGACAGTTCATTTTATCTATGTTTCCTTGAGGACATAAAAAGACCCGATGTACTGATAAGTGTACTCAATAAATTCGAACTATTTATACCACCATTAGTTTGTAGAGAAATAAGCGTTAGCAGTAATTTTAACTCAATACAAACCCATCCAAAATTAACCCGATACAACGGAACTTTTGGTGAAGCTTTAAGGCCTTTTTTTAGCGAAAAACAGGTACAAAAGGGCGAAACAGAAGTTATTGGATTAGCATATGACTTTTTCATCAAAGGAAACCCAAAAATGCTAGTATTAGACGACAGACAAGCAAGATCCTTTGTACAAAGACATTTGCCTGGACTTCAAAAACTCTTGACTGGAACAATTGGCTTTGTAGGCGACTGCTATTGTAAATATGCTATATTTGAGAAAGATTATACACTATCACTGGTAATGTTGATATGTAATTCACCGTTTCGTGTACCAAAAGACGTTATAAGTGAGGTTTTAGATAAAATAAACAACAGTAGTGGGTAAACAATGACAGATATTAACATCAAGGAAAGCATTGAAGATAAGAAATCTTGGTTTAATATCAAACGTTTTAAAATTGGCAACACAGACTTTCAAAAACCCGAAAAATGTCTTGATATAAAAAATCTTGACAATTCCATTTATCGTAACATCAAGACGAACTTTAAATTTTATGAAGCATCAAAAATTTTGAAAAATTACGACAACATTTCAAAATTAACGGAAGCAGAAGATGATCAGATTAACAAGTTTTTTTACAGAGGCGAATGGTTAGGCACTGCACAAAACGTCATCAATTTAACCCTTCAGTTCAACCCGTATAATCACGTTAAAACAATTGACGAACTGAGTTGGTTCTTTAATCAGTATTATCCATATTCAAAATTGTTTTTAACCGTTCCAAACATACGTGTTAAAACGCTTAAAGCCAACATTATTGATTTGCAGAGTTACACAAGGTTTGTTGATGAGACCTACAAGATTCTTAATGATAAGAATAATAAGCCAATATTTGTTCCAGTTTCAATGAAATTTACTATAGGTCAACTTACAGGTTTAATGGAACATTATTTGAAGCATGATAGGTTTTATTATTGGTTTGATTTTGAGGGGCGGTCTATTAATGAAAATAGTCTTGGCAGATTAAGACATATTTTTGATTTATTAAAGAAAAAGAAGGCTTTTGATAATGTTGTCACTTATTTTTCTAATGTAAAACGGGAAAAAACGGCGAATTCTAAAGAAAACACTAGCGTTGCATCTGATGCTTTGTCTGCGATTGCGGGTGCAAATTTGATAGGAGTAAATAGAGAACCTTCGCGGTATTTTAATCCTAACACTTTGATGAATGATGGAAGTGTAGGAATTAGGGCAAGTATAGATGTGGATCCGAACCATAAGGCGAGGATTTTTGATAGGGAAACATATTATTATGTTAAAACGGTTGATCAGGATTTGTACGATAAGAGGAAATATGTTCCGCTTAATGCTGCAAGGTTAAATGCTGAATTTGCCGCGCAGTCAGAATATTTCCTTGAGCATCAGGATATAACAACTTTGCTTAATCAGAAAAGTATGTTTAAAGATGAAAAAGCAGGAAATATTTTGCATGATCTAACTTCAAAATCAGCCACAACATCAGCAGATATGGATATGTCGGACTTTTTTTAGATTACAAGTTATTTGTCAACGTTTTCGTTGATTTAAATTAAAACCCACTATTTAGTTTAAGTGGTTAAACTGTACAAATTAGTGCTTTCTGAAATATTTAATTGCAGACTAAATGACGAAGCTTATGGTTTGTTAAATAAGTACCCAAACATGGTAAAATGGTGGATAGATCAAGCAAAAGATATGCCTGCATCGTTTAGTGGATTTAGAAATCACTTCTATGGTGCTTGGAAATACGCTTGGAGCAACTATAACAGTCAACATGCACAAACAAGTAGCTTAGCGGCGTATAATATGTTAAAGCTCTCAAAGGGGCAATCTATAGAGGAGCTAAAGTACAGTTTTGCAATTATTAGCCCAAGAATAGTAAAACTTGAAGATGAAAAACTTGTTTTTCCAACTAAACTATCCAAAAAAGCCCACATACAACTACTCCCAAAAAACCAAACACAAAAAACCCTCCTTGAACAAACACAAAACAAGTACTGGCAAATCAACCAAATCCTCTTAACACCCAACTGGTGCACCATACCACTCACAAGATATCTCAACCTAACCCAAGAAAAAGAAGACGATCTCATACAAAAACTCTGCAAATAGCCATCTCACCTGCAAATACACTGAGATTTTAAAGGTGTATAACAAACGGCTCTTTTTAATTTCAGGATATATGGACTTTAGAGAAAAAATGAGACAAATTCAAGACAAGTTCAAACATCTAGAGAACATAGCAGGATGTGGGGTAGTTATGCAATCAAGTAAACACGAAGGTGT
>JAITBW010000035.1 GCA_031283385.1 Nitrososphaerota archaeon | reverse complement strand
TTACCGATTTAGCGGCTCGCTCAAAGAACATGCCCCGTACTTTATCGTGATTTTCAACATTTTGCGACCTTGTGAAAATCATTACACTAACATATCTCTCTATATGTGAAGACTCTCCTTTTTGTATTATTGTCTATATGTTGTCATTTGCTTTGGGGTTGGTGAACTATCGTGTTTGAAGTTGTTCTCCTTATGGTTGTTCCGGAGCTTACTAAGGCGGAATATGCTGTTTTGTTTTCATTTGTTTTAACTGGTTTATATTACCCTTTATTCTTCAGTTGATTGGAGCATTTTGTACATTGTCTCATAGCTCTTGTTGTGGTCGTTGTCAATTTTAGCTAGTTTTGTTCGTAGTCGTTCTATTCTTGACATAATTTCGGTGGTGTTATTGTTCTTCATTAAATCCAGTAGTGATTGAGCATTTTGGATGAAACTTTCTTCCATTTTACCTAAATTTGATAATTTAGTTTGTACATTAGCGAAAAGGTCTGGTGTTTCTTGTGCTGTGGCTTCTGCAAGGGTAAATAGCATGCGGTATGTGGTGCCGGCAAGTTTTTTGGATTCAGTAAAGTTTTCCTGTGCAAGCAAGGTTTCACATGTAACTAACCCGATAAAGTGTGGTAGTCCCAAAATTATAGACATAAGTTCATCATGTTTTTGTGGGGTCATTATGAAGGCATTGGCTCCTTCTTTCTCAAGCCATTGCTTATATTGTTCTGCTACGGCTTCTTCTTGTGGATTGGTTGGTGTTAATACGCAGGTTTTATGGTTTATGCCATTGCTGCCTGGACCAAAAACTGGGTGGGTGCCTAGGACGGTTGCGGTTTTGATGTATTGGTGCATAATGTTAACGGTATGTTCTTTGATTGAGCATATGTCCATTATTACTTGTTCTTTATGTGTGATTGGCGCGATTTTTTTGACTATGTTTTCAAAAGAAGATATGGATGTGCATATGAGAACTATGTCCGCGTTTTGTACGGCTTCTTGGAAATCTGTGGTTGTTTCAATTTGTAGTTCTTTTTTGAGTTTAGCCAGTTTCTCGGTGTTGCGTCCTGCAAGGATTACAGTGTCACTTTTGTTTTTGCAGAAATTAGTGAACCATATTCCCATTTTTCCTGCACCAAGAATGGCTATTCTCATTTATTGTGTTGCCTCGCAGATTTTGTCTAAGCCTGTTTCTATTTCGTTGTCTGGCGCGGTTAGGCTGATGCGGAAATGTTCTCGGTAATCGCCAAAACTTGTGCCTGGTGCTACTGCTACGCCTCTATCAAGCAGGTCAAGAGTGAATTTTTCTCCATCTAGTCCATCTCGTTTAGGAAATACGTAGAATGGGGCGTCTGGTTGTGTGAATTTGAAGCCTGTGGCACTTAATTTTTTACTTGCAAGATCTGCGCGTTGTCTGTATTTGGCTTTTATGTTCTCTGCGATTTGCTTATGTAGCTCTAAACCTTTCATTGCTGCCTCTTGAATGAAAACTGGTACATTGTTGAATGTAATCTGGTTTAGTTTGGTTACTTGATCGATAAACATTTTGTTTGCTACTATATAGCCAATACGCCAGCCTGTCATAGTGAAAGTTTTGCTAAACCCGTTGGAGATGATATGTTTAGAGTCAGAGCCATAATCTAGAATGCTCTTGGTTTTGTTGAAGGCAATTGCGCCGTAAACCTCGTCGGAGAGTACAATTATGTCTTTCTTATTGGCAATTTCAACAATGCCTTCAAGAGTTTTATCATCCATAACTTTGCTTGTTGGGTTATTTGGGTTATTTAGAATGATCATTTTTGTTTCGCTATCAATTAGGTTCTCAAGTGCATCTAGGTCAACTTTCCAACCTGTTTCCATTTCTGTTTTAAGAAGCTTAGATTGAGCACCTATACTTTTAGTAATTAAATCATAAGCCGTCCAGTAGGGTGTGGGTATAATCACGTTGCCGCCATTTTTCATGGTTAAAAACATCGTGCTGAAAATAGCCCATTTTGAGCCAGGAGTTATGACAACATTTTCTGCTTTAACACCGTGTATTTCAGCAATTTTTTGGCGAAGTTTAAGCTCACCGTAAGACGAAGAGTACTTGGTTTTGCCAGCCTTCATAGCAGCATAGGCTGCTTCGACAATTTCAGGCGGTGTGGTCATGTCTGGGTCACCAAGGTTTAATCGTATTATTTTTTTTCCTTCACTTTCTAGTTTGAGTGCTTTTTCATTTATCTCATATAGCATAAATAACAGCTCTCCGTAAGAGTCCTTCTATTTTTGAATATCACTGCACATATTAACTATTTCGCGGTAAAGCGTTTCAATTCGAGCAGGTTCTAACTCAAATTTCACAGCTTCCTCTCTGACTTTGTTGAAGATTTCTCTTTCTCTAATCTGATCCAAAACTGGTAAGCCATGCTGTTTTTTATATTCGCCAATTTTTTGGCAAACGGTGACGCGATCTCTTAGAGCTTTTAGAATTTGGCTGTCAATTTCATCTACACATTTACGTAATGTCTGAAGATTTTCCAATGTTATTTCTCCTTCTTCTGTTTTCTAAGTATTTTGGGAATGTATCCTGCGCGTATCAAATGGTCAACTAAAGTTATCGCAACAACAGCTTCAACTACTGGTACTGCTTTAGGTACAATACA
>JAITBW010000101.1 GCA_031283385.1 Nitrososphaerota archaeon | reverse complement strand
CCGTCCATCCATCTGGCAAGTTCTCATAATAAGAGTTATCCCTACTTCGGGTTATGGTGGATTCGTTTTTGTTGCGTTTGATTTTACCTGTCTTGATGAGTGTTTCTCGTTCCGTTTGTATGCGTTCTAATAAAACTGAAGCGGGTTCATCATTAGGATCCTGCGATACGAGCTTACCCTGAATAGCAAGAGAAAGAACCTTCGCCTTCGCAACAGCAACAACAGAATGCAGATCTACCTTGTTACACTCAATATCATCAATAACTGCAAACGCTGATTCAATAGCAGAAACAATGCGATGTTGCTCAGTGAGTGGTGGAAGCGGTATTGGTGTGTTTTCAAACACACCTTTTGTAACATGTTGCAGACCAGCACCGCCATGCGCTACCGAAATGAGTTGATTCAGTTGATAATTTATTGCAATTTGAAAATACTCTTTTAATATACCACTCTTAAAGTAATCAACACGGAATATATGTTGATTTAAAGCTGCTTCACCGCCTCGCCATATATGCGCCCCAAATGACGTCCCAGGAGTCCCAGACCAAGCGAAAAGCAATTCACCACCAAACAAATGATGATTTTCTCCAATTTCCCCGTTGAAATAATTATGTGACGTTTTACAATCGTTCAAATTCTGTATTCTAACAATCGGGACTCCACTTTGAGACCACTCAGAAGGCTTAAACGCTCTACCATTTTGTAAAACACATAATTCACTAATCTTGCACAATTCCCAACCATCTGGCAACTGCTCATAGTGTGATTTATCATCACCACGAATGATGGTGCTGTCTTTCTTGTCTCGTTTGATTTTGCCTTCTTTTATCAGCCGCTCTTTCTCTGCTCGAACGCGTTCTAACAATACTGATGCTGGTTCATCGGTTGGGTCTTGTGGTACGAGTTTGCCGCGAATGGCAAGGTCTAGAATTTTTTGGCGAAGCTGTTTTGTGTTCATTCGTCCACTTTGCCTATAAGCTCTTCAAGATTACCCACTGCTGTTGCGATTGCGGCTGACTTTTCTTTTATCAAATCAAGCAATTCAGAAAGTGTATAATCATCTGTATTGTCACCTGATTTAATCCACGTTATGTCCAAACTTGTTTTGTCTCGAGCAATTATTTCGTCATAGGTGAATTTACGCCATCGTCCATCAGGATTTTCTGGGCTGTAGGTTTCTTTACGAATATGACGATTTTCGGGGTTATAGCATTTTACAAAATCATCAAGATCGCTTTCACGAAGGGGATTTTTTTTCAAGGTGTGTTTAATGTTTGAGCGGTAGTCGTAAATCCAAACTTCCTTAGTTTGATGTGTTGGTGCGGCAACACGATTATCAAAAAATATGACATTTGCTTTTACACCTTGTGCATAGAATATGCCTGTGGGTAAGCGTAGAATTGTGTGTAAATCGGTGGTTTCAAGCAGTTTTTTACGAACTGTTTCACCCGCGCCCCCTTCAAACAGTACATTATCTGGCACCACAACTGCCGCTGTACCACCTGTTTTAAGCAAGGTACGAATATGTTGAACAAAATTAAGCTGTTTGTTAGAAGTTGTCGCCCAAAAATCCTGACGATTATAAACTAAATCCTCCTGCTCCTGCTCACCTTGCTCATTTGTAAAAGTTAAAGAGGACTTTTTACCAAATGGAGGATTAGTTAGGATGTAATCAAATCTCTCGTTAGGATCAGTAAGAAGAGAATCGGCACGTGTGATTGGAGGTGTTCCTTCGAAATCGCTTATGTTGTGAAGAAAAAGATTCATCAAACAAAGGCGATAAGTGCTTTGGACTATTTCCCAGCCTCTAAAGGTTTGGAATTTCAGAAATTTCTTTTGTTCACTATTGAGCATAAAGTTCTGTTCTAAATATGTTTTAACGGCTAATAGAAAACCGCCACTACCACAGCAAGGGTCAGCAACACGCTTATCCGGCGTTGGTCTGACACATTTCACCATAGCGTTGATCAATGCACGTGGAGTAAAGTATTGTCCAGCACCACTTTTGGTGTCTGCCGCAATTTTTTCAAGTAAATCCTCATAAATATCACCCTTAACATCACTAGACATTGAGGACCATTTCTCAGAACCCACCATGTTTATGATTTTGGCAAGTTGGGCGGGATTTGAAATTTTATTCTGAGCTCCCGTGTATATCTGCTGTAAGGTGCCCGTTTGTTCTGCGAGTTTTTTTAAGACATATTCATAATGCTTAAACAACTCGTCACCACTTTTCGTTTTTAAGGTATCCCATTCACAATCTTTAGGGATGCCAATCGTTCGGTTATATGGCGGTTGTGAGTATTCATCGGCCATTTTTACGAACAAAAGATACGTCAATTGTTCTAGATAATCACTTTTACCGATGCCATCATCGCGTAAAGCATTTGCCATAGACCAAATTTTTTGTCCAACATTTGAAACTGCCATCGATAACCATCCAGCTTATGTAGTTACTAAAAGTGCATCATTCATCTCTTCTAGAACTACTTTAATTTTATCTCCAAATAACTGATAAAACTTGCCCAAACCACCTTTACTGTCAAAGGGTGTAAAATCCAAATCCTCCTGCGTAATTCTAACAGACGATGCAATATGATCACGTACCATACGGAGCCACTCAGTTTGCTCATCAGTGAAATGTATGTTTCCAGCATTTTTGGCAAACATCCAATTATGAAAACGCACTTTTACTTCATCAGCAAACGGACGAAGTTCAGTTGTTTGACCTAATTGAAAACGTATTAACGAAATAATATCGGCAAGCTGAGCAGTAACACTTTTTTCTCGCACTTTCTCTGGCAGACGCAAAGAGTACGCCTTCCACAGTTCTTCAGCTCTCAAACGATACGGTTGATTGTACAGAGCATCGTGTAACTCTTTTATCATGTCAAAAGTTAGTTGTCGGTTGCGATAACTTTGGTTGTAGATAATTTCTAATGCGTCAATGTTGTTTTTGTTTTCTTCAATGAATTTGCTAAAGGTTTCAATCGTTTGTGCGGCTTTTGTAGCGTGATCAGAATCCCAACCTACAGATACCACTCTATCCATGTTGGTGTTATCTAAAATTTGGTCATGAATTTTACGAACCTTTTCAATGTGCTCCCGCAGTTTTGGTTCATTAAATGGTGTAACAGCTGTATCAATTAATTGTTCACAAACTGTTTTATGTTGCTCACTGGTTAGCTCATCTGAATCTTTGAGGTTGTATTGTTTTTGAGCGTTATCATAAATAACGTCTTCATCAAAGGCATCTAACAAATTTTGTGCCAGATCAATACAACTATTACCACAAGTTTCCTCAAATTTGTCGTTTTCTTTATCAGACATTCGCTTATCAAGTTTAATTAACCGATTTGCCAAAGAAGTTAATGTGTCGTTGTCTCGTGCACCCATAGCAACACTCATCATCAAATCCTTTAAAGAAACACTGGGTTTACGCTCTAAAGGGCGCATAGTAGATTTTTGAGTTTTTGTCACACCAACCGCATCAACTACAATAAACCCCATTTTACGTTCCTTTGTCGAAGGCGACACCCTGTGCAGGTTTTCGTAGTCAAGAGTTCTTGTTGCTCGTCCAAGCATTTGTTCATAATAGTTTTTGCTACGCACATCTCGCATAAATAGTAAACATTCTATTGGCTTTACATCTGTACCTGTTGCAATCATATCAACAGTAACGGCTATGCGAGGATTGAAATCATTTCGAAAGGCCGTTAAAACACTTTTAGAATCATCAGCCTTATAGGTTACCTTTTTACAAAACTCGTTCCCTTCACCAAATTCTTCACGAATAATTGTAATTATATCATCTGCATGACTGTCAGTCTTTGCAAACACAAGCGTCTTTGGCAACTCTACTCTATTCGGAAAAAGCTCATTTTTTCGCTCTTTAAATGTTCGTATAATTGTGCGAATTTGTGAGAGGTTTACTATTTCACGATCAAGATCGGAGGGCTTGTATTCTAAATCCTCGTCAAGTTGAGCCCAACGCTTTTTGCGAGAAAGACGATCCCGCGTCTCCACCACTTGACGTAAAATAACACCCCCACTGACGCCAATTTGTGTTTCAATGATGTATGTACCTTCACAACCAACGTTTACATCATCTATTACAGCTTGTTCATGAGTATATTCACTAACAACATTATGTTTAAAAAAGCCAAATGTTCGACAGTCAGGCGTTGCGGTTAAACCAATTAAGAAAGCATCAAAATAATCCAGTACTTGTTGCCACACATTGTAAATTGACCGATGACACTCATCTATTATAATAAAATCAAAAAATTCTGGCGGGTAAATGGGGTTGTAGACTACTTCTCTTTGATCACCAATAATTTTTTGTTCGTTTAAGGATGTTTCTTCGTCTGTTTCGTCTAATTCTTTGCCACATAAAATTGAGTACATACGTTGAATGGTGCTAATACATACTTTGGTGTCTTTGGGTATGTATGAAGAGTTTAAACGGCGTACATTGTATAGTTCTGGAAAAAGTCTGCCATCATCAGAGGGTTTATAGTTAAGAAATTCACTTTCAGCTTGTTCTCCAAGATTTTTTGTGTCAACTAAAAACAAAACTCGTTTTGCTTTTGCGTGTTTTAACAGGCGATAAACTGATGTTATTGCGGTGTAGGTTTTTCCTGCTCCTGTGGCCATTTGTATTAGGGCACGGGGTTTATTTTCTGCAAGAGACTTTTCTAGGTTATGAACTGCTGTAACTTGGCAATCGCGAAAACCCTGTGTGTTGAAAGGGGAAAAAATTTTCATGCGATTACGTAGTGTATCGGGTTCTTTGAGCCATTCTGAGAGGGTTTCAGGTTGATGGAAAGAAAACACTTCACGAGAGCGTGCTTTACTGTCGTGGTAATCACAAAATTTTGTTATAACACCTGTGGATTCATAGGCAAAGCGAATGTCAGGTATTTCAGATAAATATTTCAGGCCACTTTCAGCATATCGCTCAGATTGTTCGGCAGCAACCCCTAAAAGAACGCCTTTAGCCTCTGCTTTGGCTTCCACAACACCAACAGGAGTTCCGCCAATAAATAGTAAATAGTCTACCGGGCCACTGTTTGTAGGAAATTCGCGTACAGCAACACCTAAAGATGCCTTTCGGTTGAACTCTTTCATATCTTGAAGAACATACCCAGCGTTTCTGAGCATTTCATCAATCTTTACACGAGCTTTCGCTTCAGGCGTCATTCACGATACTTCCATGTTCCGATAATCTAAACCTATTGAAAGACAAGCTAATTTTTTATGTGTTACGGTTTCCATGTTTCAGACTATTACTATTTCAATAGTTTTTCTTTGTACCTTTTAATTTCGATTTTGTTTTTTTCAGCAATATATTTTATTTCATCGGTGAATAGGCCAAAACTGTATTCTTCTGTGGATTTTCTTGCACAAAAATAATTTTTGTTTTTCACTTCTTTAAGTCTAAAATACCAACCTTCACCTACAAATTTCAACATTAAACGCTCCTTCTCTAAACCATCTAAAGATACCTCAACGATTTTACTCTCAAATGAGTTGTTATTTTCTTCTAAAGTTGGTTTCGACAGAGTCTGACTGGATAATTCAAGTGTTGTTTCAACTATTTTGGCTGTAGGTTGTGGGATTATTTTTGTTGTTTGGTGGTTGTTTTGGTCGCTGAGCAGATTGTTGATTTCGATGGCGACTTGTTCGGGCTGGTTGGGTTTGAATTGTGCGCTGTTTTGTACGTATGTTGCGTTCCACTCAACGAGTTTTTCTTTCAACTTTTCCTCATCAGTTTTTGTTGGAACTATGAAAAG
>JAITBW010000088.1 GCA_031283385.1 Nitrososphaerota archaeon | reverse complement strand
ATCAGTGGTGGGCCGAGCCGGACTTGAACCGGCGACCTTTGGCTCGTAAAGCCAACGTCCTAACCAGGCTAGACGACCGGCCCACAGTTTACATGTTGTTGTTGGTTAAGATGTTGTTTTTGTTTTTAAGGTTGTCTATATGTTTCTTTGGATACAGATATAAATTCGTATTTGTATAGGTCAAATTAGATCTGCATTAAGTACATGTGTATATTGTTGCAGGTTTATAATAAATTAAACGGTAAGGTTGAGTTGATTGACAAAGCGTGTACTGTGTACGGGTGCTGGTGGTCCAGCTGGCATAAATTTTGTAAAGTCGTTAAAGGTAGTGCCTGAAGAATTGTATATTGTAGGTACTGAGGCAAATGAGCATTATTTGCATACAATGCCTACGGATGTTAAATATTTGGCGCCGAAAGCTAAAGATTCAGGCTATATTGATTGTTTGAATGATATAATTCGTAAAGAGAGAATTGATTTTTTGCATGCTCAGCCAGATGTTGAAGTTGAGATTATTTCAGAACAGCGTGAAAAGCTTGAGGTGCCCATGTTTTTGCCGTCAAAACAGGCGGTTAGGGCTTGTCAGGATAAGCTTGCGTCGGCTAATGCCTGGAAAAGTAAGGGTATACCGGTAGCTAGAACTATTGTAATTAGGCAGGAATCTGATATTGATCGTGCATTTGAAGAGTTAGGTTCGCCTATATGGATAAGGGCTACGCGTGGCGCGGGGGGCAGAGGGAGCACTCCTGCGGGTAATCGTGAAACAGCAGTTTCGTGGATTAACTATTGGCGTGCACGAAATGTTGACTGGGAGTTTATAGCTCAAGAAATGTTACCGGGTAGAAATATCGCGTTTCATAGTTTATGGCGAGATGGTGAATTGGTCACGTCAATGGCGCGAGAGCGGCTTGAATATATTTACTCTTACCTTGCACCATCAGGTATTATGGGTACTCCGGCTGTGCAGAAAACTGTGCAGGATGATGTTGTTAATAGAATTAGTACAGAGGCTGTTTTAGCTATTGACCAAAATTTTACGGGAATTGCCAGTGTTGACTTAAAAGAGAACAAAGAGGGGGTACCATGTGTAACAGAAATTAATCCTGGACGCATGTTTACCACTTCATTCTTCTTTAGTTATGCCAGCAAAGTTTTCTTTAATGATTACCGCATAAATATACCGTATTTATACACAAAATTAGCATACAAAGAGGATTTACCTAAACTGGAGAAATACAATCCACTACCAGCAGACGTGTACTGGATACGCCACATGGACACACCGGGATGCTTAGTTAAAGATAATAAAATGTTAGGAGCAATGTACACTTAATGTTTAAAGCCATCATTTTTGATCTAGATGGAACATTATTTGATTTACCAATAAATTACTCATCACTATATGAAAAAGTCTGCGAGATACTAGGCGTAGCGGAAATTAGGTCTTTGCTAAATACAGTCGCACAAATCGAAGACACGCAAGTTTTAAGAAAAATTTTTGACGTATGGACAAGTTTTGAACTTGACATAATTGACAAAGTCACAGTTCATACCGAAGGCATGCAACTTTACAGCCAACACGCTAAATTGCCCAACGCATTAGTAACAATGCAAGGCAGAGAAACTGTTCATAGAATCTGCCAAAAATTTAGTATACAATTCGACACAGCAATTACACGCGAAGACTCTTTGAACCGGGCTGAACAAATAAAAATGGCGACAAGCAAACTTGGCTTTACCCTACAAGACACCCTATTTATAGGCAATTTAGACAATGATGAAAACGCAGCAAAACAAGTAAAATGCCAATTTCTCAGAGTAAAATAAAAACTCAAAAACAACACCCCCTCATCAAAAAATCTTATAGCCAACAAGCTCGACTTTTTATTTCAACAATACTATAAACTTTCAACACGTTAAAATGTGTCAGAAACAATTTTCATACACAATTTAGCATGTAAACAGCATTAGGTCTTTTACTAATTTGACAATACAGGTCTAATTGGTAGGAAAGGCTTAAGAATAAAATTGATATCTTGCAAGTGTATATTAACAGAGATGACTTTGAAATGATTGTATGCGTTATTGGTCTTGGACAAATAGGTTTTCCAGTTGCAAAATACATTGCAACAAAAGGATACGACGTCTATGGTTTCGATATTAACCCAGACGCAGTTAATCAGGGCATTCAAAACGGAAAATTTAAAGCAACTACACAGTGGGATCAAATTCCAAAAGCCGAGGTCTACATTATTTGTGTCACCACATCACAAGTCAATAACCAGGCAGATCTTACATCAGTTTTTGATACAGTAAAAAAAATTGCAACAACAGCCGACACAAACACATTGGTTACTATTGAAAGCACCATTTTACCAGGTACTTCTAAAAAGATTTTTGAAGAGATGTTCAAAAGAAATATACTTCTTGTCCATGCGCCACATCGTTATTGGGCAGATCAAGAGGATAAATACGGAGTAAACCAAGTTCGAGTTATAGGCGGCGTTAACACAGAAAGCCTGAATGCAGGTATAAAATTCTATAAAGATAAACTTGGTATACCAATGCATACAGTCTCTACGGTAGAAATAGCGGAAATGTGCAAAATTATCGAAAACAGTCATCGTTACTTACAAATAGCATTCGCTGAAGACCTCAAAATGATGTGCGACAATATTGACATGGATTTTGACGAACTGCGAGAAGCTATGAATACCAAATGGAATGTTGACCTGCCAGAAGCACGAGACGGCATCGGCAGACACTGTCTACCAAAAGACATACGATACGTCACATCACTTACTCCAAGCATACTACTCAGCAGCGCTATGGATGTAGACAATAAATATCGAGAATGGCTAACAAAACAAAAAGACAGCTAACATACAGTTAACCATAATTCTCTTTAATTTTTAATTTTTTTTCAATTAAGCTAGCTCTGCGTTAGGATAAACTTTAATGTTTAAGTACACCCTTTCTACTTTGAGACATATGCCTGCACCCGATGTTTGGTTAGACACCGTTACACCTAAAATCAGCATAGCAATAAATAGCATACTACCTGTTTTACACAAAAAAGGCTACACAACACTTGTCACAGCAAAAAAACAAACCCAAACTACCGACATGCTAGATGTCCTAAAAGTGCCATATAAAACTGTAGGCGAATACGGAACAACACTTAAAGAAAAATTAATCGTTGAACAAAAACGAACACTTGAATTTTTAGAACTATTCGACAAAATAGGCTACCCAAAAGTACTCTGGACACACGGCGATGTCTCAGCTATTCGAACAGCATTTGGACTAAAAATACCAATAATATACGCTAACGACACCGTTTTCGCACACGCAGTCGCCAAACTAGCCTGCCCCTTAGTAAATTATCTGATAACGCCTAAGTGCTTTGGCAAGTCATGGAGCAAATTTGGCATCGCTAAATCACAAATCATCCATTACGATGGCCTAGAAGAGTTAGCATATGTAGGCACAAAATTTGAAAAACCAAAATTCCTCAAAACACTGGAAAAACAAAAGAAACCAATTATTCTTTTCCGTGATGCCGAATACCAAGCAGTCTACTGCAAAGACGTTAAAGTTAATTCAGAAAAACTATTACAAAAACTTGCAAAGTTAGGCACAGTTATTTGCCTACCACGCTATGAAGAAGAAAAAACAAAACTTGAAAATACACCTAATGTGTGGGTTCCACCAGAACCAGTTTTAACAGCACAACTCATACCGTATATTGACTTAATGGTTGGCAGCGGCGGAACAGCCTGTCGAGAAACAGCACTTTGCGGAATACCAACAATAAACTTTCACTTTTGGGAC
>JAITBW010000051.1 GCA_031283385.1 Nitrososphaerota archaeon | reverse complement strand
GTGGCCTAGACAGGCTAGAATGAAGCCCACCATGGGTAGACCTCTACAGCTTCTCCGTCCGCCAAGCGAGTTAGCGGGCTCGAGAGCTCTGCCAGGCTGAGCTACCTCCCGAATACAGTCTTTCCATAAAGACTAAAAGAAAGAATTTAAATTTATTGGATATCTATCGAACTATTAGGCAAATTACTTATAAAAATAGTAGTGCACTTGGATATTTATCGAAGTATATTAACAGCGTTTTTAACACTACACAAGTACTGGGTCTAAAAATATGTCAGTTATAGTAAAGATTAACTTAAGATATAATTAAAAAAAGAAAGACTCATGCTGAAGAGTTGTAGCCATCATTAGAACGCAAAAAGATAGTTAGTTATGAGCGTGGGAGGAGGGTGATTTTGTAATGGGTATTGATATGAGTGGCCTCCCACACCCACAGCTATAAGTTAGATTGGTCTGCTATAAAAAAATAGCGTATACAATCAGTTTGTGGGAGAGAATGGATGTTTTTTAGGGAACACATGTGTGTTGGCGTAGTAGAGTGTATGTTTATGGTATGGGTGAGAGGTTTTTTGACCAATAAATTTAAGTTTTTTAAAAGTTGTTTTAATTTGAAGTGCTGCCTGTATGGGATTTGATTTAGAAGAAATTGAAAAATTTCGGTTGTCTGGCAAAATTTTGTGTGCTGCTCGTGAAGAGATGCGAGGTTTTGTTAAAGAGGGCATGCAGGTAATAGATGTGTGTGAAAAAGCTGAGTCACTTATTCGTGAGAAAGGTGGGTTTCCAGCGTTTCCATGTAATGTTAGTATAAATGAGGTTGCTGCGCATTATACGTCTCCTCCTGGAGATAAAAGTGTGATACCTATAAGTTCAACAGTTAAAGTTGATATGGGCGTGCAAATTGACGGGTATGTGACAGATACTGCGTTTACTGTTTCTTTTAATTCAGAATGCAGAAGTATGACTGCAGCAGCTGAGCATGCGTTAAAGTTAGTAATAGAGAATATTCATAATGATATGTCTGTTGGTCGTATAGGTGGCATAATTGAGTCGGCGATTAGAAATCATGGTTTCAAGCCTATTGTTAATCTTACAGGTCATTCTGTAGGCAGATATTTAATTCATGCTGGCACTAGCATACCAAATGTTGCTACATTATCTACAAGTAAAGTGCATACAGGAGAAGTTTTTGCAGTTGAACCATTCGTTACTCAGCCAGATGCTATTGCCCGTGTTGACGATAAACCGCCGTACACTATTTTTCGGCTTATCCGCGCAAAATCAGTTAAAACAGGTTATGCTAAACAATTGTTAAAACATATAGAAACAAATTATAGAACATTGCCATTTACAGAACGCTGGCTAAAAGATGTTGTACCACAAAATCAGCATGCAGAAGCTTTCAAAGAGCTTTTAAAACAAAAAATCATAACAAGCTACCCAGTATTTAGTGAAGCCAGCAAAAGACCAGTTGCACAAGCAGAACACACACTTTTAATAAAAGAAGACGGCTGCGAAGTTTTAACGTAAAAAAAAAGAAAAAATTAGATTGCGTATGTCTTTTCTTTTGTTTTTATTTCCTTATATACGCCAGTTATCATCTGTTTTTGTTCAGGACACTTTTCGCATGCGCCGAGTTCTTTGAAGACAAAGTCGCCACGTTGGAAGTCACGAGTTATTTTTGTACCACAGTTCTTACACTCAATAATGGTCATAACTTTTGGTGCTTCATCCTGTAATGCTGCAGCATTTCGTCTAGTTTGGTAAAGAACTACAAGAGATATTGCTAATGCGAAGGCGCCTATTATTAGCAGAAAGCCTGCTTGAATAAGGCAGTCTATCATGTATGCATAGACAGCACTAAATATCGCGACAATAGCTAAGCTCATTACTATAGCGACTATGAGCAGTAGGTAAGATGAAATTTTGCTTACAGATGATGATTGTTGTTGTGTATTTTGTGTCATGTTTTTTCCCTCGCGTTATTGTCCTATTCCTATGCTGTTACCTACACCAAAGACTATCAGAGTATCACCTTCTTTAGTGCGCTCTAAGACCAATTCACGTACACGCTCAATGGCTTTATCAGCAGCGTCATGAATTTCTTTGCGCATTGGAGCAACGGCGTCACCTATGTCTTCTTTAATGATAACAGCATTTATGGGGATTTTGTATTTAACAAGTTTTTCTTCAATCTTGAAAGCATCAACACCTGGACCACCAATTGCAGAACCAATACCTTCAGCGATTTCACCAACTGCCTCACCTTCAAGTTTTAAGCCTGCGTCAATCATTATAAGCATCGCAATTTTGCCATTGTTTTCTTCAATAACTGTCTCTAGTGCATCACCAGGTTTGCCAACATTTCCACCTGGACCCTCAGCTTTCATAACTAAAGCTGTGCGACCTTCGAAGGGAACTGTAGCAACAACGCAGTCTTTGTAAATTTTACGCACTTCATGACCACGCATCATTTTGCTAGCAATCAGAGGACCAACACTGTCTCCAATGGGCTGACCAAGTGAGAAAGCTGTTAACGCTGCAGAGAACGCTTCGGCTTCTTTCATAACCATTGGTAAAACCATTTGTAATTGCATAATTATGTAAAGACTCATGGTTTTTTTACCTTGAATGTAGTAATGTCGCACCACTTTATAGAGATAGTTTAAGGCCATTGCAGCTTCAAGGGTATTTTCCATATTGTGTAATTGTATATCATCGGCACATTGTGGTGCCATAAGTTTTACTTCGTCTAGTAAACGTTGGTCACGTACTTCGAGAATATGATCAAGCTTAGCCACTATACCGGCGGGATCCATATTCTGGGGACCAATTGTAAAATAATCTAGGCATCTATCAACACGGGGGGAAATGTCCACAGGTGATTTGCCAAGTTCTTTCAAAGTGTCAATAGCATTCTTACGACCCTCATCTTTAATGCCTCTAAGTTTATGCAGATTGTCCTCTACATTTCTTATCATCATATACGACTGGAATCTTTGACCATAGAAAATCATTACAAAAAAGAAGGCCATATATAACAGGCCTAGGTAAGATGTCCAACCACCATCTCCACCAAATTGGTTATTATAAACCGTAGGAGCATTTGGAATTAATTGTGTTATAGCATCACTTATAGGAATTAAAGTCACGTTTTACACCACTGCTCAAAAAACTATAACTACTCAGTTATAAAGATATGCCAAATATCACAAGGTTACTTAAATCAATCAAATAACAAAAAACATAAAAAAATTACGCGCTAAATAAGACACTGAAAATAAAAAAAATAGTTAAACACAAATTTAAAGCAAGCAAATACACAAGTTTTTTGTAAAAAGAAAGAAAAAAAGAAGATTATTCAAAAGATGCAGAAGCATAGCGTGAAAGTATGCCTGTAGAAAATTTGGGTTTTCTAGGTCTCCAAGAAGCTAAACGGGATTGGAGTTCTTCATCACTTAAATTAACTCTTAGAATTCTATTGGGTATATCAATAGTTACAGAGTCCCCATTCTGCAAAACAGCTATAGGTCCACCGTCAAACGCCTCAGGCGCAACATGACCTATACTCCCACCACGAGTAGCACCACTAAATCTGCCATCAGTTATTAAGGCAACACTCTCACT
>JAITBW010000049.1 GCA_031283385.1 Nitrososphaerota archaeon | reverse complement strand
CATCCATAACTATTGGTTTACACATTAGGTGAATTTCAAGAGTGTTTCCAAAAGTTCCCGATCAACACAAGAATGGGAAACCTTTAGTTCCAAACGGTTTAGGCGTATTATACGTCCTGTTTACCACTGTTTACCTTTTTTTATTTTATTTTCTTAGTGAGAGTTATTCAGTACAATCTGGTGTTTCTGCGCCTTTAACTCTTGCAGTTTGTATTCTTTTCGGCGGTTTTATGGGTCTGCTTGATGATTGGATGGATTTAAAATGGCGTTATAAAGCATTTATGCCGTTAATTGCTGCGTTGCCTCTGATTTATTTTGCAAAAGTTATGGAAGCTCGTACGGCAATTGCTTTGCCTTTAATTGGGGTTGTTGACTTCGGTGTCTGGTACTTCTGTCTAATAATTCCATTGATAGTAATGATTGTAACAAATACCATTAACATGCTTGGCGGATTTAACGGGCTTGAAACTGTTTGTCCTGCAGTAGTGCTTTTAGGTTTAATGGGTATTTCCGCTTTAACGTCATCTCATTATTTGTTACTGCTGATTGGGCCAATAATTTTCTGGTTAATCCTCTCAGCGTTAAATTTACAAGGGAAAATATTTGTAGGTAACTCTGGGAGCTTTGCTATTGGTATGTCTATAGTTTCTTTTGCTATTATCGCTGATGTAAAAGTTGGTTTACTCGTTTCAATAATACCTTACATATTTAATTCTTCATTAATTCTATTAACAGTCTTCTTTACCCACAAAAAAGCTTTAATCACCTTTAAAGACGAAAAACTTGAATCGGATCATAAGCGTAGCTTAGTTACAGCATTAACTTATCGTCGTCCATTAACTGAACGAAAAATAGTAATAATAGTCTCAGCATTGGTTGCTGCGTTTACTTTACTTGCTTTTATCTACTCTTTTATTTCTTTTATTTTCTAAACAAAAAATTGTGCTAATTTTGTTAAACCAATTATCTCCTCAAAGTTTAGTCCTAGCGCGTCTAATACCTGATCAAACGTTGACTGCAGATATGCGATGTATTTATCCGTGTCAATCTCGTTTTTATAAGTTAATTCTACCGGTTTTACTCGTTCCTTGTTGCTGTTGACTTTTATAAAACTTATAAGGTCGCCTGCTCTGAGTTCTTTTCCGCTTTTTTGTAAAATGATTGCTGCTTTTACATGTTGAGGTGTTGTTTTTGTGTATCTGCTAAGGTCATCGCCTAAAACGACATGAAATGCAAGTTCAGTATTATCCGTCCATTCGCGTCGTTTCAGTCGTGTGTATCTGTCTTTAACAATGTTTGCGATGTCTTTTTTTGCATTTTCGAATTCAGCTGGTGTTTTGACTTTGGCTAGGCGTTCTTTCATTTGGTTAAATGCTTCTTTGATGAAAACTGGAATGTGTTTCTTTTTACCTGTTAAACCTTTAACGTCGACTGTGCCATCCTCTAAGACTCCTAAATAGTTTTTTTTACGTGCACTAAAAACTGCATACCTGTAAACTTTGTCAACATCAATATTCATGTTTAAATGCTGCTCAGTCCAATGAGATACTTCTTCAATTTGTTCTTTAGATGGATTTTTAAGAAATAAACTGTCCGTATCCCCATAGAGCACTTTTACTCCCGTAGCTTCCGCGTGTTCAAGGATTTGTGTGATACTATAGCGTCCAATTGCAGCTGTTGCTTCAGCAACTGGTGGACAATAAAGATCAAAACTGTCTGCACCAAAAACGCCGTAGCTAGCATTTAAAATGACTTTAAGTGCTCCCTGTACTATGTTGTACCAATTTCGCAGTTCAGGTGATAACGTTTTATCTTTAGCGCAATTTTTGTACCATTTTACACGTAAATCTCTAAGTGAACCAATCAGTAAACTTTCAAGTGCTTTTTTCTTGGTGCAAACCCAATGTGTTGTATCTGGAATCATTCGACTTCTGCATTCTGGATGGCTGCAGTCGATTGATTGATATCCAAGGTTCCAGACTTTTATGATTGATGGATATAGACTGGGAAAGTCCATTACTGCTACATTGAAGTGAACGCCCTGTGTAGGTTCAACAACGATTGCTCCTTTGTATTTTTTGCCTTTGATTACTGCGGTTGTGCTGGTTTTGCCTTTTTTGGTTAGTATGTCTTCAGCGTTTGGAATTAAGAGTCCGCGTTTGCGGTGTTCGCGGTGCATAAAGTTGCGTATCCAGCGGCTGACTCCTTGGCGGCTTACGTCTTCCATTGGCATGCTGCTGATGCGTGCAAGTACTAGTATAAGCTTCATAGCGGAGTCGTCTTCAAAGCTTGTTAGTTTGTAGGTGATTTCTGAGTCGCGAAGGCAATAGTGTGCAAGTTCACTATATGTGAGGTCGCCGAAGGTTTTGTTTAAATGGATTTTTTCCATTCCTAAAAGTGCTGCGCCTACGTCGCCAAGGCTTACATCTTTGTAACGGTTGCTGAAAGCGTAAATTTGGATTGAGCGATTGAAGAAAAACTTGTAGAGGTCTATGTGTATGCCATATTTTATTAGGCAGACACGTTTTCCTACATCTATTGGTATGTTCTTTTTTAGGAATCCAAGGTTTAAAGCTCGGTGAACTAAGTAGCGGAGGTCGAAGTCGTCACCGTTAAATGTTAGAATGAATGGGTACTCGTTTAATACGTTGAATATTTTTTGTAATAGTTCTTTTTCGTTTTCACAAAATTCTATATCTATATCACTTGGTGATTGGAGTTTCTCGTTTGGTCTGTCTCGTCTTTTAAGGACAAGAACTTTTTTGTCTCCATCTGAGCTATAAATTGAGCATGCAATTACTGGAAAAGCACCTTCGCGTGCGTCAGGAACACGATTAGGCAGGGGCGAGTAAACTTCTATATCAATAGCGGCTCTGCGAAATTTAGGTGCAGGATACTCGAGAAGTTTAGCCCACATTTCAACAAATTCTTGTTCCTCCGATGTTTCCTCGCTGAAAACTTTATGGATTTTTTCAAGTGCCTGTTCCACTTTTTCATAAACAGGTGTCTCTTCCAAGGTTCCATTTTTTATTTGATAAATCATGCCGGGCAAAATTTTTTGGTCATACATGTATGACTGGTAATACTTGATTTTCGACTCCCAAATTTTAGTGCTACTATCTTGAATTTGACAGCCACATACCTGAAGGTGATCTTCTGGAATTATATCTCTTATAGTCCCATTTGGTCTGCCGCCAATTGCAAGTGGGTCTTTAGCAACGATTTTTGTAACTTGAATGTTTTGATTGGCTAACGGGTCAAATCTCTGTTCTGATATACAGTCCGCGTATCCGTTATGTTTAGTAATTCTATCAAACTGTAAAACAGTCTCTTTTGGCAGGCTAGTTAAACAGTAAGGCTTATGCCCACTGTTATCATACCAAAAATATAATTCCCCAGATTCAGGCTCATAAAGTTTTATAATTGCTTTCTGCTGACGTCCATCATAAGCTGCTGAAACAACAAAAGATGGTAGCAGATCAAGGGGAGCAATTGGAGGTAAAACTCGTGCTTTTCTTTCTCTTTTAACTACTTCTACAGCCGTTTGAACAGCTTTTTCTTCAACTATACCGCTACTGCTGCTGTTGTTGTTTGGTGTTGTTTTGGATTCAGCTTCATCATTTTCAGTTTGTACTATTTTAGTTGGTTGACGCATTGCTGGTTTTTTGTCTTCTGCAAAAAATGAATCCAAAGTTCTATCTTGCGTCATTCCCTTTATCCCATAAGTTTTATTGCATTAACCGACTAAAAGCTTTACCTTACCAAAAAATAAGTTACCGTGAGCACTTTAACCACAAAATGCCAGTCTTATAACGCGTTGATACACCCTTTTCTAATAGCCTGATGATTCGCCTTTAAACCTGATCATTTTTTAAAATAGCTATTTGTATCCATGTATTTTTTATACTTAATTTTTAAGTCTTATTTAGCTGATTGTGTTCAATGTAGCTGTGAGTTTATAGTGTTAAAGAATGCTTGGACAATTGCTATTGAAACGTTAAGCTGGATTGAAATGCAACGCTTAAGCGAACACGTCGCGTTAGTAAAGACAATTAAACAGTTAAATGAAACTAACTCAAATGCTATTCGTTACGCCTACGGTCTAGTAGTAGAAACAATCCGCTACCAAAACTTGATCGACAAATTCATAAATACAGTTATTGCACCTAAAAAAATCGAAGAATTCAACCTTGGCATCCAAGCATTCTTAAGACTTTACGTCTACCAGACACGTGTTACCAAAAACTGGACCAAATACAACATACAAGAAGCCCAAAACATAGCAAGTACAGCCCGCTCAATTCTAGGCTGGAAAACCATGATACCCATAGAACCATATCTCGGCTTCTTACTAACCCAAAAATTACAACCAATTCTAGACGCCACTGATGATGAGGAACGCTTAAGCCTTGAAACTCTCCAGCAGCCATGGTTCGTAAAATACTGCATTAACCTACTTGGTCCTGAAGAAGCCGCCATTTTTCTACGTACAAGTAATACCCCTCCACCTGTATACATACGTATTAACACTATCAAAGGTAACCTAGACGATATACTTCAAAAAATTGCTGCCGAGGGCGTAAAACTTCAAAAAGCTGAACCTCTGCAAAACATATACAAAGTATCTGAGTTTAAACAACCCTTATATACACTTGAAAGCTTCAAAGCAGGTTTATTTTACGTTCAAGACAAGGCTAGCTGCTTTGCAGCTCAAACTGCTGCGCCTAAATCTGGCAACAAAGTCCTTGATATCTGTGCTGCGCCTGGCACTAAAACTACTTACCTTGCCCAATTAATGCAAAATCAGGGCAGTATAACCTCTATAGATTTTTCTAAACGACGAATGAAAACATGGAAACAAGAAATTAACTACATGGGCGTAACAATTGCCGAGGCTATAACTGCTAATGCATGTCTGTCTCTGCCAACTATTGGAGTAGCTGATATCGTTGTTTTAGACCCGCCTTGCACCAGTACAGGTGTCTTTGCTAAGCAGCCATCAGCAAAATGGAGACTAAGTAAGAATTCAATAGAAAACATGGCGGAAATTCAGTGGCAAATGATAACTAATTGTGCGCAGCATGTTGTTGCAGGTGGTTACCTGATTTATTCAACCTGTAGTGTAACGGTTGAAGAAAATGAGATGGTTATCGAGCGTTTCTTAGAGGTGCATCCTGATTTTCGTCTTGTTGATATTGTGCCAGAGTTTGGTTTGCCGGGTTTGCGTGGGTTAGTTCAATGTAGGCGTCTTTATCCTCATCTGCATGAGTGTAACGGTTTTTTTGTAGCTAAGTTACAAAAAAATTGTTAAGTATTTGGATGTAGTTGAAGTTCAAAGAGTTGGAAATGCTTATTATTTAGCTTGCTTATTGCCTGTTGCAGAGGATTAAACCTTGAGTGATGAATTATCAAAATTGCCCCCAAATGTTCAAGAACGGTTATTGCGTTTTCAGCAGTTACAGCAAACCTTGCAGTCTATACTTGCACAGAAGCAACAGGTTGAAATGGAGAAGAATGAGGTAGAACAGACACTTGTTGAGATGGCAAAGACTGCTGATGATGCTGTACTTTACAAATCTATAGGTTCATTGTTGGTAAAATCTGATAAAGCTACAGTTTCTGCTGATTTAACTGAGCGTAAGGATCTTCTTGTAGCACGTAGTGCTGTTATTGCAAAGCAGGAAGAACGTATACGTAGTCAAGTTAAAGAGACGCAAGCTAAACTTCAAGAAGAAATAAACCCCGTAGCGGGTCAACAATAACTTCTTTTTTAGGGGTTTTGTGACTTTTGGTAGAGCTGGGTTTACCCGAGCTAACTACCGAGCAAATTGAAACTTTGTGTGAAATAGCCGAAAATGCGGCTCGTAAGCATGTTCAAAATAGAGTTAATTCTAAAATGGTTGACTGTTTAGATATTGCTGTAGAGGCTCAAGGTACAAAGCCTGTTGATTTAAGTGTTGAAATAAATCTTACCTTAACTGTAGATGCTGAAAATGTTGTTGATGTAAATGCTCTAGTGGAAGAAGCGGTTGCTCAGGCGCATTTGGCGAGTGAAAATTTTTTGAGAAAATTAGTATGAGTGTTAATCAAATTATAGATCTGTTGAAGAAACAGCAGGCGACGTTTGTGTTATTGTTGTGTCATAAGAGTGCTGATGCTGATGCAGTGTGTGCAGCTTATGCGCTTCAAGGTTTGCTTAAACGGTTCTTGCCTGATTTAGTGATAGACATTGGTGCGCCACAAGGTGTTAATAAGCCGACTAAACAGTTGTTGGACACTTTGTCTATATCTGTGAATTTGAAGCCTAATATTGAATCTGCGAGTGTTATTTTTCTTGTTGATATGAATACGGTTGAGCAGCTTGATGAAGTTGTTGATCAATTGAAGGCCTCGAGTGCTCCTTTGGTGATAATTGATCATCATGCGTATAGTCCTGGTGCTGAGCAAATTTGTGAGTTTTGTTTAATAAATGAGCAGGCGGCTGCTACGTGTGAAATTATTTATGATATGTATCAGCAGGTTGGGGTTCAGCTTGGGTTAAATGAGGCTAAGGCGCTTTTTACTGGTATAGCTTTTGATACGCGGCATTTTGCGTTGGGTGATTCTGATACTTTTCGAATTGCCGGTGGGCTTGTAGCTGTAGGTGTGGATGCGCGTGCGCTGCTTAACTTGTTTTCTAATCCTATTGATAATTCTGAGCGTCTTGCTAAGCTTAAGGCTTGTAAACGGGTAAAGATTGTGAAAAATGGTGAGTGGATTATTGCGTTGTCTCATGTTAGTGCGTATGAGGCTTCAGCTGCTAAGTCTCTTGTTGATTTAGGTGCTCATGTGTCTGCTGTTGCAGGGAAGAAAGCTGGTAAGCTTGAGGTTAGTCTTCGTTGTAATCGTGATTTTAGTGAAAAGACTGGTATTCATCTTGGGAAGGATATTTCTATGCCGTTAGGTGAGCTTCTTGGTGGTGTGGGTGGTGGTCATGCGATGGCTGCGGGTGTTAATGCGAAGGGTGATGTGGTTGATGTGTTGGATAAGTGTCTTAAATTGTTGGAGGAGAAACTGTCTTCTCCTGTGTAGTTATGCTTAAATGAATCTGTGTTGTGCTTATTGTTGGCGGGTTAGCATAAATGGCGATAATTGAAATACGTGATCTTGTGTATACTTATCCTGGTGTGTCTAAGCCGTCGATTGATGGTGTTTCTCTTACGATAAAGAAGGGTGATTTTGTGCTTATAACGGGTCCAAGTGGTTGTGGGAAGACGTCTTTGTGTCGGACTTTTAATGGGCTTATTCCTCATTTTTATCATGGTGATTTGAAGGGGCATGTTATTGTTGCCGGTTATGATGTTGTTGGTAAGCAGACCTTTGATTTGGCAAGGCATGTGGGGCTTGTTTTTCAGAATCCTGAGAATCAGCTTTTTGCGTTAAGTGTGGAGAAAGATGTTGCGTTCGGTTTGGAAAATTTGGGTATGTCCCGTGATGAAATGCGTAAACGTGTTGATTGGGCTCTTAATTTAGTGGGTATTTATGATTTACGTGAGCGTGCTCCTCATGAAATGTCTGGGGGACAGCAGCAGCGTGTTGCTATAGCTTCCGTGTTAGCTATGCAGCCGGAAATTATTGTGTTAGATGAGCCTACTTCTTTTCTTGATCCTCTAAGTGCTGAGCGAATATTTGATGTTATATACAAACTTAATCAAGAACAGGGAATCACTGTAGTTCTAGTTGAGCACAGACTTGATTTAACTGCCAAATATGCTAATCATCTTGTTGTTATGGATAAGGGTAAAATCTGTTTTGAAGGAGCTCCTAGAGATATTCTTTGCAGTGAAGAAATCAGTAACATAGGCGTAGGTATGCCTAAAGCGACATTGCTCTATAAACGATTAAAAATGAAGGGACTCAACGTTAGTCAACAAACGCCTCTATCTTCCGATGAGCTCGTTGTTCAGCTTTTGGAGGCGTTAAACAAATAATCATTGTTGAAGATGTTTACTATTCTTATGCGAATAACGTTGACGCTTTAAAAGGTGTTTCTCTAACTATTAATAACGGCGATTTTATTGCCATCATGGGTCAGAATGGTGCTGGGAAAACTTCTCTTATTAAGCATTTTAACGGATTATTAAAGCCGTCTTCGGGCACAGTTCGTGTGAATGGTGTTGAAACTACTAAGACTAGTGTTGCCGCTCTTGCGGAAAATGTTGGATTTGTATTTCAGAACCCTGATAATCAGCTTTTTAGTGAAACTGTTGAGGCTGAAGTTGCTTTTGCTTTAAAAAATTTTGGTTTTGATAAAGAAACAATAGACAAACGTGTGTCTTGGGCTTTGGATTTTCTCTCTCTTTCTCAGTATCGTAAGACATCGCCGTTTCTGTTAAGCGGTGGTGAACGTAAACGTGTTGCACTAGCCTCCGTTTTAGCTTGGGATCCTGAAACTCTGGTGCTTGACGAACCAACAATTGGGCAAGATTATGAGCAGAAAGAAAAGCTGCGACAGTTTATTATACAGTTACAAGCTGAAAAGAAAACCGTAGTTATGGTAACTCATGATGTAGAGTTTGTAGTCGACTGTAATCCACGTATAATTCTCATGCGAGAGGGTAAAATAATTGCCGACGGAGCCTCCAAAGACATTCTAACTTCCCCAAAACTACTCGAAGAGGTCTCACTTGTTCTCCCTCAGATAACGCAGATTTTCACTAAACTTACGCCTATAGGTTTACCTGCCAACATAATAAGCGTTGATGAAGCAGAAAATGCACTATTAACTAAAGCTAAGGAGCGTGGCAAGTACAGTTGAGTATCTTTGATGGCCTAAAATTCCGCAAAGTCTCCTCGCCAATACATAACTTGGATCCTAGAATCAAATTCTTCTATGTTATAGCCATCTTTATCTGCGCCATATTGTTCCCCCAAATGCTACCGCTCATAATATTGTTTCTAATCCAATTACCCTTCGTATTCATGGCCAGAGTCCAAAAACAATGGATTAGATCCCTCCGTGGTGCTGCTTTCTTAGCAGGATTCATATTTATCATAAACATTCTAACCACATTTTTCTATAACGGACACGACCTTAATGCACTAACATTTGCTAATGTTGAGTCCGCATTAGCTATGACTACCCGA
>JAITBW010000044.1 GCA_031283385.1 Nitrososphaerota archaeon | reverse complement strand
AGGTGGTTAGCGACCCATTTTACAGTTACTTTTCCAGCAGCATGCTTTTCTAGACACCATTTAAGCTCACCGCTCTTTTTGACTTTAACCATAAACTAATTGGGGGCGAAATTATTTTGCGGAAAGACAATCTTTACATGAAGAGGGCAATATTTATCAACATGAATATAATTCCATTTTAAGGCAAGTTACAGTTAAGGTGGAACAATGCGGGTTAAGTCAGCTACAAAAGAGCATAAGTCAGCAACGTTTCAGATAGCTGCCGCAGCAATTTTTGCCGCTCTTGTCGCTGTGGCTACCATAATTTTTGTTCTTCCTATAGGTGCAACAGGTGGATACTTTAATCTTGGTGAGATATTCATCTATGTTGCCGCGTTGCTTTTTGGGCCGTTTGTTGGATTATTTGCTGGTACAGGTGCGTCTATAGCGGATGTGGTAATATCGCCGGGGTATGCGCCTGTAACTTTTATTGTTAAAGCTGTGGAGGGTTTTCTTGTGGGTTTTTTGGTGAAAAAGTTTAGCAGTAAAATAAGGAATTTTACGTTATGTGCGGTGTTTGCTATTTTAATTGGGGGTTTTGAGATGGTTATGGGTTATTTTGTTTTTGAGTCATATATGTATGGTTATGCTGTTGCGTTAGTAGCGTTGCCGGTAAATGTTGTGCAGATGTTGTTGGGTTTGGTAATTGCTGTGTCTATTGTGCATGTAGTTTTGCGTGTTTTTCCGCAATTTAAAAATTATTTGCAGGGGATGTATTAGATATGAAATTGCCGCCTGGAAAGATACCTATAGATATATTGCGAAATACTGTTTTCAAAAATTTGGGGGTAAATCGTGCAGAGGTTATATTGGGATCAACTGCCGGTGTTGATGGTGCAGTGCTAGATATAGGGGGTAAGTCAGTTATTGTCTCTATGGATCCTATAACTGGGTCTGTAGAACGTATAGGGTTTGAAGCGGTAAATGTTAACGCTAATGATGTGGCGACTTTTGGTGTTCAGCCGGCGTTTATTTTTTCATGTATCATGATTCCTGAGGGTGCAGATAGTCAAATGGTTAAAACTATTAGTGCTCAAATGGGGAGGGCTGCTATAGATTTGGGTATTGCTATTGTGGGAGGTCATTGTGAGTCTACGCCTAACTTGGTTAATCCCATAGTGGTCTGTTGTGTAATGGGTTTGGCTAATAAAGGTGAATATATTACAGCTGCGGGGGCAAGAGATGGGGATTGTTTAATTCTTACTAAAAGTGCAGGAATTGAAGGAACTGCCATTTTAGCTACAGATAGGGAAGCGCAGTTATCAAAAGTGTTAAGTTCTGAAACGTTGCAAACTGCTAAGGATCTCTATAAGCAGATAAGTATTGTAAAAGATGCCATAACAGCTTACCAAACAGGTGGAGTGCACGCTATGCATGATCCCACGGAGGGAGGTGTGCTTAACGGTATTCATGAAATGGCTGATGCGGCAAATTTGGGTGTGATGGTGTTTGAGGAAAAGATTGTTGTAGCTTCTGAAACTAGGGAAGTTTGTCAATATTTCAAAATAGATTCTTTACAGTTGATAAGCTCAGGTGCGTTGTTAATTGCTGTAGAACCTAAAGCTGCTTTGGGAATTATTGAAATGTTAAAGCGGGAGGGCATTTTTGCGGCTATTATAGGCGAGTTTAACAGTGATGTAGAGAAGCGGTTTTTTGAGTTAAAAACAGGCGACACTCAAGCATTGCCAAGACCGGTAAGTGATCAGCTGTGGACTGCCCTATCGCGTTAATTTAACAACAATGCAAAATCAGAAAGCAGGTGACGTAAACATTAGGTGTTTAGATGTTTACATGTTGATAATTGGGTTTTGTCGTTATTTGTTGTTTGTAAATATTTGATATATGGAGTATGCTGTGTAAAAACCGTATGCTATGAGGAGTTTTGATATTAAGCGCAGGTTGCCTAATTGTAGTGATTCTGTAATCAAGTTTAAGCTGCCTCTTAGTGTCCATACTGAGTTAGCTCTATAATGGATGCAAAAAGGGTCATAGCATGCAAGTATTGTGTAGCCTTTCTTACTTATGTGGTCTTTTATGTATGTGTCTTCGAAGACATGTAATTTGCCGGGGATTTTTATGTCTTTTACAAGTCTTGAGCGTATTAATGTGTCGTGTGTGCCACCGCGTATTTCGAAAATTTTGTGGGTAATTATAAGGAAAAGCTTTAGCGTTTTAGGGTTTTTAAGTGTTGACCATACTTCTATGCCCCATATTGCGCCTATGTGTGGTTCAATGTTTTTTGCGGCTTTTTTAAACCAGTCTTGGCAGAGGATAACATCGCTGTCAAGAAACATGAACCATTCTGTTTGTACGTTTTTTATGCCTTTTTGGCGGGCAGAAGCGCGTGTGCCGTGTTCAAAAATTATTTTTATGTTGCAATGTTTTTGGTTATATGTCTCTATTATAGAGAGTGTGTTATCTGTTGAGTATCCGTCAATGATTATTAACTGGTGGACTGGAACGTTTTTGTAGAGTGAGTCTAAGCATTTATGCAGTGTTTGCTCACTGTTCTTTGTTAGCAAGACAACGTCTATTGAATCCGCCATTCATGTTCCTCTGTTTTAATGTACTTACACTTGTACCTATAAGGTTTAGCTAAAGTGTCATACAGATATTCAGATATGTACTAGCTGATTAAGCCTTATGGTTTTTATAGTTCAGACTTGATTAAGTGTGCTATTGAATTTATGTAGTTGATGACTCTTTTGGTTATGGGAGGGAAAAAAGCGGCGTCTATAGCGGCGCGTTCACTTGTTCCGGGTAAACCGCATCATGCGCAGTGGTTTATCACAAGGAAATGTAATTACAAATGTTTAAACTGTAACATTTGGGAGGAACAAGATAAGGAAGAGTTATCAACAGAGGACATTAAGCGTGGTATGGATGTTCTTAAAGATGCAGGTATTGTTGAACTTGTGCTATCTGGCGGCAATCCACTGTTAAGAGATGATATAGGGGAAATAATTGATTATGCCACTAAACATTTTGTTACAACAGTTTATGATAATGGGAGTTTAGCGGTAAAAAAACTTGATTTATTAAGAAAAGTGGATTTTGCAGCTATATCTATTGATAGCTTAAATGCTGAAAAACATGATTTCATAAAAAATGTTCCCGGTGCTTGGCAGAATGCTATGCATGCTGTTGAAGTGTTAAAAAAAGAGGGAGTAAAAGTTTGTGTTGCTCCAACTATTTCTCAGATAAATCTTTACGAAATTGAAGAATTAACTAACCATTTTACAAGCAAAGACATTCCTATACTCTATGGTCTTTACTCATATGACACAGAAGGGTCTAATCAACTATTTCGCATAGGTAAACATAGAGACGAGTTTATAATAACAGATAAACAAGCCATGGTTAATCTCTGTGACACCTTGCAGATGGCAAGGAAGACGTCGGGTAAGCGTATTTTGATAACTGATAAGCTTTTAAAAACTTTAAGAAGCCTGTTTGCAGAAGAAAAACGTGTCTGGAGCTGTAAAGCGCTTCAAAACTTTTTAGTCATAGACCACTTAGGCAGAATTGCAGGATGCCATAATCAAACATTTACAAGCTCAATCTTTGATTTACCCAAAAACCGTAAAACACAGGAATATAACACCCAAAAAGAGCAATACAAAATCTGCACAAAATGCAACTATTTATGTTACATATTTTACTCAATCTACGGCACCCCCACAGGTCACCTTACACTAGTTAAAGAACAATGGAAAAACGCGGCTCTTCTGCTAAAAAAACAGTAGAGCAAACATAGATATATCGTGTCAATTTTGATGTTTTACAGATTTTAATAATTCTTCTTTCTGAAAAAAGTAGTGTATTTCACCATTTTCACACAATCACATCGTCGTATAGCAGCTATTACGCAACGTATCTCTAAATAGACACCATCAAAAAGTATTCAGCTAAACATACATACACTCAAATGGTAAACCAAGAAAACAGCTCAATTCATTTTTTATAGCAACATGAGTAAAGTTTTACTATATGTTTGTTTATTGTGTTATTATGCCAAGAGCAATTACTATTGAAGAAAGAGAAAAAATAATCAAACACAAACAAAACAACAAAAACGAA
>JAITBW010000155.1 GCA_031283385.1 Nitrososphaerota archaeon | reverse complement strand
ACACGATTTAGCAATTATTGATTACCTCTCTGACCAAATATGCCTCTTTTACGGCGACCCTGGAGTTTATGGCGTTGTTTCTCAAGTCCACGGTGTGCGAACAGGTATTAACATTTATTTGCAAGGCTATATTTCTGATGAGAACATAAAATTCCGTAAAGAACCTATAGTTTTTCAAGAAAGACCTCCAACAGCGGGTATGAACATCAATGCTCCTCTGCTAAAGTGGGATGCGTTTGAAAAAACTTTTCAAGGATTCACCTTAAAAGCTGAATCTGGTGAAATTCGTGGCGGTGAAATAATCGGTATATTGGGACCAAATGGTATTGGTAAAACTACTTTTGTTAAAATTCTCGCCGGTATAGAAGAGTCTGATGATAAACGTAAATTCGGCGAGTTAACAGTCAGTTATAAACCACAGTATATATCCCCTGACTATTCTGGAACCGTACAAGAGTTGTTGATGAGTATTGCTAAAGAAAACTTTACCTCATCATGGTATAAAACTGAATTTGCTCAACCATTGCGGCTCCAAACACTTATGGACAGAAATGTTGTAGAACTTAGTGGTGGTGAGCTTCAAAAAGTTGCAATTGCTGCTTGCCTTAGCCGTAAAACTGATCTATACCTACTTGATGAACCTAGTGCTTATTTAGACGTTGAAGAGCGACTAAACATAGCTAGAACTCTACGACGCGTAGTTGAAGCTCATGGTATTCCAGCGTTTGTAGTTGAACATGACGTTGTAACACAGGACTTTATTGCTGATCGCTTAATGGTTTTTAATGGTGAACCCGGCACTTTAGGTGTTGCTAATACCCCAACTTCTTTACGTCAGGGTATGAACATGTTTCTTAAAGAAATGAATATAACTTTTCGTCGTGATCCAACTACTTTACGTCCACGTGTTAACAAAGAGAGTTCTCAAATGGACGAATTTCAGAAAAGCATTGGTGAATATTATTACACAAAAATTGTTAAAGCAGAAGAAGACAAAAAAGATGACACAGTAAAGAACAAGACCAAATAATTTCTCACATTACCTTTTTGTTTATCGCGTCAGTTTTTCAGTTGCAAATATTTTATTTTGTTGTTCTTTTACGTTTTTTAAGCTGTGTCCTATATGCTTTCTCCGAAACATAAAATAGGCGGATAGGTAGAATTATAGCGACTTGAGGATATCTGTGTCATCTTTCATTGAAGATTTAATTTCGCGAAAAGTTTTCAACAATCGTGGAGAAGAAACTATTGAAGTGGATGTAGTAACAACCTCTGGTTTTGGCCGAGCTTCTGCTCCCGTTGGAAAAAGCCGTGGAAAAGCTGAAGTATTGTCTTATCCACAAGGTGGTGTTGATGAGGCAGTTAAAAAAATCGAAGAATTTATTGCCCCTGAACTTGCAGGGTTAAACGCTGATTCTCAAGAAGAAATAGACGAAATACTCCATGAACTTGATGGTTGTAGTAAAAATTTTAAAAACATTGGCGGAAATGTCGCATTTGCTATTTCATTAGCTAATGCTGAAGCGGCTGCAAATTCTCATGGTCTACTTATGTACCAGTTTCTTGGTGGTAATTCAGCTACACGTTTACCTTATCCGCTTGGAAATTGTATAAGTGGTGGTCAGCACGCGTCTGGAAAATCGCCTGATATTCAGGAGTACTTAGCGTTTCCACATGGTGCAGAGACATTTCTTGAGGCAGTAACTGCTAATGCTAAAATTCATAAAAAAATTGGAGACGCTCTGAAAAAGAAAAGCCCCACTTTTAACGGCGGTAAAAGCGATGAAGGCGCATGGATAGCTAATATTGATACCCTTGACGCGTTTGAAGTTATAACTAAAGCATGCGATGAAGTTAGCAATGAACTAGATTTCGAATGCGGCTTTGGACTTGACGTTGCCGCTTCTTCTCTTTGGAATGCAAAAGAAAATAAATATGTCTATCCCAATGAGGGTGTAAAGCGTGATTCAGGCGAGCAACTTGAATTCATGAAAGAGTTAATCGAAACGTACCGCCTCACATATGTAGAGGACCCGTTCCATGAAGAAGACTTTAAAAGTTTTGCCGAGCTAACACGTAAAACTAAAAATTGTTTGATTTGTGGAGACGATTTGTTCACAACTAATACTGAAAGGTTAAATAATGGTATAAGAATTAACGCAGGAAACGCTATCATAATTAAAGTAAACCAGATAGGTACACTGAGCGACGCCGTTCAAACAATCGAGGTCGCTCAAAGCCACGGATACGTCCCTGTCATGTCCCACCGATCTGGAGACACATGCGATTGGCATATAGCCCATTTGGTCGTAGCCTACAAATGTCCTATAATAAAGACAGGTGTAGTGGAAGGCGCAAGAATCGCAAAACTCAATGAACTCATAAGAATCGAGCATTTCCTTGGAAACAGGGCTAAAATGGCAGATTTAAAAATACGATAATAGAGGAATAAAAAATTGGCAGAAGACCAAGTTAAAGAAAGTCAACCAGTTGAAAATCAACCAGAGGCAGAAGAAAAAACTCTAACTGAAAATACAGTAGAAGAAACAATAACAGATGTTCCAGTTGTAGATGAGGCTGGTTCTGAGGTGCCAGTTGAAGATAACGTTGTAGATGAGGCTGGTTCTGAGGTGCCAGTTGAAGATAACGTTGTAGATGAGGCTGGTTCTGAGGTGCCAGTTGAAGATAACGTTGTAGAGGAAGAGCCTTTTGTAGAAGAAGAACCTGTTAAAGAGGAAAAGCAAGATGTTCCTCCAGCAGAAGAGTTGCTGTTTCCAAGAGACACGTTACTTTCAGCAGGTATTCATATTGGTACTAGAATGAAAACTTTGGATATGGCTTCATTTATCTATCGAGTACGTCCTGACGGTCTATTTGTCTTAGATGTTAAAAAGACTGATGACAGAATTAGAACAGCAGCAAAGTTCCTTGCAAGATATGAAAAAGCAAAGGTGGCTGTTTCAGCGACAAGATTATATGCTCATGAACCTGTTAAAAAATTCTGCGAGGTAACTGGATCAACTCCTATTATTGGAAGATTCATTCCTGGTCAATTATCAAATCCACAGTACAGTCGTCGTGTTGACCCTGAAATCATTGTTGTTTCAGATCCACGTGCAGATGCACAAGCTGTCAAGGAAGCCTCTAGAGTAGGCATACCCATAGTTGCCCTTTGCAGTACTGATAATGAATTTGCAGGCGTCGACTTAGTAATTCCTACAAATAACAAAGGCAGACGTGCACTCGCAGTTATTTTCTGGTTACTTGCAAGACAAATTTTGCGCGAACGCGGCGAAATCGGTTTTGACAGCGACCCTAAGGAAACAATTGACGACTTTGAAGCTAAAGTTACCCGTGACGAGGAGGATGACTTTTAAGCGAATCCCCGTTTCGACGTCCATTTGTCGCTGGTCAATTTTATGAGACTGACGTCGAAGCACTTAAGCTTCAAATTTCTTCTTATTTTTTAAACACTTCAGCTAAGAAACTTCCAAAAGTTAATTTTTGTAATTATCCTCGCGAAATTGTTGGATTAATTTGCCCCCACGCCGGTTACATGTATTCAGGCATGGTTGCCGCCTCAGGCTTTTTTGAACTCGCACAAGACGGTTTACCTGATACTGTAATAATTTTAGGTCCTAACCATACAGGTTATGGAAGCGCTTTATCTTTAATGCGTAAAGGCATCTGGCAGACACCCTTTGGCGGCGTAGAAATTGACATGGAATTAGCTGATGTAATTCTTTCAAAAACAGATATTATTGATGTTGACGAAACTGCACATAAATTTGAACACTCTATTGAAGTACAACTACCATTTCTACAATACCTCTATGGCGATAAATTCAAGTTTATACCCATCTGTTTCCTAACACAAGATTACCACTCCGCCATAGAAGTAGGTAACACCTTAATTGAAGCCCTAAAAAATCGCAATGCTCTTGTTATTGCATCTTCTGATATGACACATTATGAATCTGCTATGCAGGCTAAAGCAAAGGATTATCAAGCCTTAAATGCAATAACCGCTTTAGACGCATACCAGTTTTATGCGACCGTTGAAACTCAAAACATGACAATATGCGGATATGCCCCTATAACTGCTCTAATAACTTATGTTAAAGGTTTAAACGCTAAAGCAAAACTGCTAAGTTACCATAACAGTGGTGACACTTCAGGAGACTATTCAAGTGTGGTCGGGTACGCGTCATTAATTTTCAAAAAATAAAACAAATTTTTGAAAAACGTATATGTATGTTTAACTGTTAACAATTATTCATGAAGTTTGGTGTGCTATTTTCAGGCGGCAAGGATTCTACATTTGCTTTACATTTAATGACAGAAAAAAAGCATCAAATAGTTTGCTTAATAACAGTTATTTCCAAAAATAAAGAGAGTTACATGTTTCACACGCCTAATGTGGACATTACAGTGTTACAGGCTCAAGCTTTAGGGTTACCTCTGATTTCGGTGGATACTGATGGCTGTAAAGAGGCGGAGCTTGCTGATTTAGAGGTTGCTATTTTGCAGGCTAAAGACCGTTTTGGTATTGAAGGTGTAGTTACCGGTGCTGTGGAGTCTACTTATCAAACATCTAGAATTCAAAGAATTTGTGATAAGCTGTGTTTAGAATGTTTTAACCCCCTGTGGATGTATAATCAGCGAGGGTTGCTTGAGGAGCTGCTTGAGCGTAACTTTCAAGTGATTATTTCCGGTGTATTTGCCTATCCTCTTAGCGAGTCTTGGTTGGGAAAACAGTTAGACTACGGTGTTATTGAGCAGCTTTCGATTTTATCCGAAAAATATGGTCTTAGTATTACAGGTGAGGGTGGTGAAATCGAAACTACCGTTTTAGATGCACCTATGTTTAAACAAAAAATTGAGATAGTACAGTCTGAGGCTATATGGAGCAACACTTCTGGAGTTTTTGTAATTAAAAATGCAAAGCTTGTTCCTAAATGAGCTTTTGTTAATTAAACCGCAGGAAGGATATAACATTTAACAAGATGTAGGTTAAAAGGTATGTTTGCAGATATAATTCAAAATAGTAAAAATACCGTATTTTTTGGCGGCGCAGGTGTGTCAACGGAGAGTAATATTCCTGACTTCCGTTCAAGTAGTGGTTTGTATATGGCACAAAACGTTTATGGATATTCACCTGAAGAACTTTTAAGTCACACCTTTTTTATAAAAAAACCCGAACTGTTTTTTCAGTACTATAAACAAAATTTGATACACGTGAATGCAAAACCCAACGCAGCTCACGTTGCTCTTGCAAAGTTAGAAAAAGCGCGCTTTATATCTGCTGTTATAACACAAAACATTGATGGACTACATCAAGCAGCTGGAAGTATAAATGTTATAGAGCTACATGGTTCAAACAGTCGGCAATACTGCATGAAATGCGGCGAAAAACACGATTTACAATACATACTAAAACCTGAAAACTGCAACAGTTATGTGCCAAAATGCAAAAAATGCAAAGATGGCATAGTGCGACCTGACGTAGTTTTATATGAAGAACAACTTGACCCTGACGTTTTACAGGCAGCAACAGAGTCAATTGCAGCAGCAGACTGCCTTATTATCGGTGGCACATCTCTAAATGTTTATCCCGCCGCTGGACTCCTACGATACTTTAACGGCAACAAAATAATACTTATCAATAAAAGCGAAACAACATATGACAATCATGCTGATATCGTAATACACGAAAACATAGGAACTGTACTATCAACAATAACTGGACAATTAAAACTATAAAATAGCACAAAACAAAGATGAGAAAAATAAAAAATTAGACTTTAATTATTAACTCAATGTTGAAAAATAACTTAACTTACCGTTAAACAGACTGAAAATGAAGTAACGTCTGATCATTTTTTCATTTCCACTTTAACTATTCTCTCTACTCCTATAGATTGTCGGATAAACTCTGTATTTATATGCCATTTTCACTCGCTAATACGATTCTGGTAGTTAAACGTGAGTTACAAAAGACACATGTATCCAAAAGTCAGTAAAGGCGAAATCAGCGTTTTCTCAGCCTTAAGCACAGCAGGACTAACATATGGAATGGTGACACAAAAACCAATCATTTTACGAGCAACTATTCCTGATTTCTGCTGGTTCGAGCTCAAAAAAGCTGTATACCTCGATGGAATACCCGTTCATAAAAAAGATAAACAACAACAAAAAGA
>JAITBW010000084.1 GCA_031283385.1 Nitrososphaerota archaeon | reverse complement strand
TAGACAACTCTTGGCAGTTGGACGCGCAAATCTCTCTGCACCAGAAATTCGCGCATTTAAAACAGGTGTCGCAGTTAAAGTGCGACATGGTGTAAACAAAGATTAACATCATTTTTGTTCTGGGTTTTTACAATTATAACGTAAGCTTATAGTTAACATCAATTGTGTATGGTATAACCATGTGTAGAGTGGAAGTATTGCAAGAAAATGGGAGTGAATAAAAAGTTTTTTTTATCTAAATATGGGTAAGTTTATGAGGTTCTTATGGTAAATACTTCATAGTTAAGTGATGTTCAATATGCAAAGACGTATGAATCCTCGTGAACAGAAGCGCATGATGCAGCGCATGGGTATGAATATGGATAATGTTGATGATGTTAATCAAGTTATCATAAGAACAGCCTCAAAAGACATAGTAATTGATGAACCTGAAGTTGCAATTTTACAGGTTCAGGGTCAGAAAATGTACCAAGTTATAGGTGGGCAAGTATCTGAGCAAGCTCCCGGTAAACTTGCATCGTTAACCCCGGCAAAACCTGTATTTACAGATGAGGATGTGCAGTTAGTGGCAGATCAAACTGGTAAAAGTCTTGAAAAAGCTAAAGATGCACTTGAAGAATGCAACGGCGATTTGGCGAAGGCAATCTTGCTACTTTCGTCTTAAACTTTATTTTATTTCCTTATTGTTAACCAACTGTTTATTGAACAAATTTTGAACCTAAATGGTTCGCAAACTCTTTTTTTGGATAACATTTCATTAGAAAAACTAAAGTCTATATAACCATCTTTAGCCATAGTTAAAGGGAACATTAAAATGGTGACCCAAAAAGGTAATGTTTGCATAATTGGCAGCTTTTCCTTAGATTCAATTACTGTGCCGGGGCTAAATGGATCTTTTCATAGCTTGGGCGGTGCAGTAACGTATACATCGTTTGCAGTAAAAAGTCTGGGAGAAACAGCCGCAGTTATTTCACGTGTAGGAGCAGATCTGCCAGAGGCTCACCTGTTAAAGTTGCACAGAGAGGGCATTAACATTTCTGCTGTGAAACGTTATCCACGAGAAACAACAACTCATTTTGAGCTCTGCTATAACAAAGACTTTTCTGAACGTACACTCAAATTAACCTGTAAGGGATACCCAATAAGTCTTGATGACATCCCACATGATCTGTATGCTAAAATTATTCATGTTGCACCGATAGCAGGTGAAATCAACTATGACGTTGTAGAGCACCTAAAAACTTGCTGCAGTAATTTATCTCTTGATCCTCAAGGTTTTCTGCGGAGTTTCGATGAAAATGGTAATGTATCTCCAAATTTACAGGCAGATAAGCGTGTTTTAGAATTAGTCGATATATGTAAAGTGTCACAGGACGAAATTTTTGTTTTAACGGATAAAGTGGAGCTTAATAAGGCAATTAAAGCAGTACATGATGTTGGCGTAAAAACAGTCATTGTAACTATGGGTGCTAAAGGAGCATTACTCTCCTTTGAGGGAGAACAATATAACATTCCAGCCTGTCATCCAACTGTGCTTGTTGATCCAACAGGTGCAGGGGATGTCTTTATTGGAGCTTTCTTATCGGAGTATCTGAAAAGAAAAGAATTATTGTGGTGTGCCTCCATAGGGTCAGCAGCGGCTTCTATGGTAGTTGAAGGGGCAGGTTCGACGTGGTTTGGAGAAAGGCAAGAAATTATAAAAAGAGCCATTAGTCTTTATGAAAAAGAACTTAAGCAATAAATATACATGTGTCTTAAGTAGTTTGTAAGTTTGAGGTGTAATATTGTGGGACGTATAGATAAAGGTGAAAAATGCAGCGTGTCTGGCTGTAGTATTGAGGCTGAGCGTTCGATTTCCGCTGATAAGGTGAAAGCTGCTGGATTGAAAATTGGCAGTAGTGATAAACGTGCTTATTTGTGTAAGGAGCATTATAAGGATTATAAAAAGAAGTCTAAGAAGGATAAGCTTCTTGATAAATGGCGTCATGGGATGTAGTAGAAGGCTAAATTTATGCGTATTTTACAGTTGCATTCGAATTTTATAAATTATAAACCGGTTGAGAAGGAGCTTCCTCAAGCTGAAGATGCTGAGAAAAGTGAGGTTCGTGTAGAAGAAGTAGTTGTTTTGTTTACAGCTGTTGAGGAAGGTGATAATAGTCAGGTTTCTCAAAGAGCTATTAATGATGCGAGGGCTTTTTTGGGAAAGTTGAAAGTTAACAAGTTATTGATCTATCCTTTTGCGCACTTGAGCAGTAATCTCTCTAAGCCTCAGGAGGCTTTTAATGTAATTAAAGAGATGGAAGATTATGCGAAGCAAAAGGGTATAGAAACGTATAGAGCTCCTTTTGGGTGGAATAAACAATTTACAGTATCTATTAAAGGGCATCCGTTAGCTGAGCAAGCGCGTACTTATGCGCCTGAAGCTCAAAAGGTAGAAGATACCGCAGAAGAGCCTAATGGTGTATGTGGTGTAAAGAAGGAAGAGCCTGTTTCAGAGGCACTTAAAGCGGAAGATACGCTCAAATCTTTTTGGCATATTCTTCAGACAGATGGCTCACTTATACCTGTTGAAGAATTCAAATTTAAAGGGCAGACTAATCTGCAGAAATTCTCTAACTATGAAATTAAAAAGGCACGTGCAGTTACTGTTATGCCGCCTCATGTTTCATTAATGAAACGCTTAGAGATAGCGGATTATGAACCTGGTAGTGACCCGGGTAATGTTCGCTGGTACCCAAAGGGGCGCATGATAAAGTCATTACTTGAACAATACGTTACAGCTCGTGTACAGGCTTATGGAGGTATGGAAGTTGAAACTCCTCTAATGTATGACTTCCATCATCCAAGTCTTGCAAAGTATCTTAACAGGTTTCCAGCACGTCAATATGTACTTAAATCTGAAGATAAAGAACTCTTTCTACGCTTTGCAGCCTGCTTTGGCCAATTCCTCATGGCACACGATGCTCAAATCAGCTACAAACAACTACCCCTAAAACTTTTTGAACTCACACGTTATAGCTTTAGACGCGAAAAAAGCGGCGAAGTCGTCGGATTAAAACGACTACGAGCATTTACCATGCCAGACTGCCACGCTTTCTGCGCAGACTTTGAACAAGCAAAAAAAGAATTCATAACACGCTTTGACCTCTGCATAGACGTACTTGACAACATCGGCCTAGTCAAAGACGACTATGAAATCGCCATGCGATTTACCAAAGACTTCTACACAGAACATAAAGAATTCCTAGCAGCCCTAGCAACAAAATTCGGCAAACCCATATTAGCCGAAGTATGGAACGAACGATTCTTCTATTTCGCACTAAAATGGGACCTAAACTTTATCGATAACCAAGATAAAGCAGCAGCACTTAGCACAGACCAAATCGACGTCGAAAACGCTGAACGCTACGAAATAACATACATAGATGAAAAAGGCGAAAAACAAAAACCACTAATTTTACACTGCAGCCCAAGTGGTGCCATTGAGCGCGATATTTACGCGTTGCTTGAGAAAGCTTACCGTGAACAGATGACAGGTAAAGCACCAATGTTACCAGTTTGGTTATCACCAACCCAAGTGCGCTTAATTCCAATTTCAGATAAATTCCTTGACAAAGTAGAAACATTAGCTAAACAAATTACAGAACACCATATCCGTGTTGACATAGATGATACAGCATCGACACTGCAAAAGAAAATCCGAGAAGCAGAACAAGAATGGATTCCATACATCATAGTTATTGGAGAAAAAGAAATAGAGTCAAGCACACTATCAGTTCGCATTCGTGAACTTAAAGGCAAACAAGAAACCTTATCTGTTGATCAACTCATAACAAAAGTTTCGGAAAAAATTACAGACAAACCCTACAAACCCTTACCTCTACCAATTTATCTCTCAAAACGTCCACAATTTCACGGCTGATAAACAATGGCTGTAACGCAGAGTAAACTATATCAAACATTGAACAATAAAAGAGTACTACTAATTCAGAAGTGAAAAAGAATGGCTATTACTAATGAACGTCAGATATACATAGACGGAAAGTTTTATCCTAAATCAGAGGCTAAAGTTTCTGTTTATGATCATGGATTTCTTTACGGAGACGGCGTTTTTGAAGGAATACGTGCATACAATGGCATAGTCTTCAAACTCAAAGAACATATTGACCGCCTGTACCGTTCAGCACACGCTATTATGCTAAATGTGCCTTTAACTAAGCAAGAAATGACACAAGCCGTATTGGATACATTGCGTAAAAATCAGATGAAAGACGCCTACATTCGCCTTGTTGTGTCAAGAGGTGTTGGCGATTTAGGTTTAGATCCACGTAAATGCCCTAAAGCCTCCGTTATTGTTATTGCTGATACCATTCAATGTAAAGATAGTAATTCGCAAGAGACAGGTATAACTACTATATTTAGTTGGGTTAAAAGAAATCCTGTTGATGCAACAACTCATGAAATCAAATCGCTCAACTATTTAAACAGTATTTTAGCTAAAATTGAAGCAAACGCTTATGGTGTTGACGAAGCTATGTGTCTTGAAAGTAACGGTTACATTGCAGAAGGCGTTGGTGAGAACGCGTTTATCGTTAAAAATGGTGAGCTTTTCACGCCTCCAACAGCAACAGGCGCGCTTTCAGGTGTAACTGCAGAAGTTGTTTCGGAAATAGCAAAAAAACTTGGAATTAAGGTCACTATAACTAACCTTACACCGTTCATGCTATTTACTGCAGATGAGGCGTTCTTTACTGGAACTGCCATGGAAATGACTCCGATACGTGAAGTCAACAAACGTATAATTGGTGAGGGTAATCCTGGAGTAGTTACTAAAAAATTGATGTCTGAATTCCAAAAGGTAATAAGTGACCCAACGCAGGGCACAAAAATTTAGCTTTCTTTTAGAGTAAAATTAGGATTACCTAGTTTTACTTTTTTGTTTTTGTTTTTTCAGTTTTTTGTTTTTTAATGAATTGTTCTAAGGCGTTGTATGCTTCTTCGAGTTTTTCAATAGGTGGTAGGAAGACAATTCGTACATGTCCCTTGCCGTAGACTGGGTCAAACCCTGAACCGTTCACTATTAGTACGCCAGTTTCTTTTAGCAAGTCTACAACGAAATCCATGTCGGTTTTCCAGCGTGTGCCTATGGAGTCTATTTTTGGGAAAATGTAGAATGCTCCGTCAGGTTTAGTTGTAGTTATGCCTTCAATTTCGTTTAGGCGTTTCCAGCTAAAGTCTCGCCTCTGTCTTAAGCGGTCAACTATGTCTTTAACAAAGTCTTGTGGACCATTTAATGCTGCCGTAGCTGCTATTTGTACGGGTGTATTAGCGCATATACGGATACGACACTGTTTTTCTACACCGTCTTTTAGGGCATCAAGTTGTTTGCCCTCACCTTTGAAATACATATAGCCAAGTCGCCAGCCGGTCATTTGATAAACTTTGCTAAAACCGTTTAATCCTATGACGGGCACATCTGTAGTTAAATGAGAAGCACTCACAAATGGTCTCTCATAAGTAAGTTGATCATATATTTCGTCACTGATTACAGGCAAACCATGTTCACCTGCAACGTTGAGAATTTCCTTTATAGTCTTACTACCATAGACGGCTCCTGTTGGGTTATTAGGGTTAATGATTACTATGGCGCGTGTTTTTTCTGTGATTTTTTTACGTAAATCGTCTATGTTTGGTTGCCAGTTTTCTTTCTCTATAGTTTCATAAGCGATTGATTTACCATCAAAGAATTTTGTATATGAAATGTATGGTGGATACGTTGGTCCGGGGATGAGAATTTCATCGCCTTTCTCTACGAGGGCTCCGAGTAACATTTGAATGCCCTCAGAGATGCCGTCGGTGACCAGAACGTCATCTGCTGAAATATCTACGTTATTAATTTTTTTTTCTTTATTTGCCACTGCCTGTCTAAGTTCAGGAAGACCCTCGGAGGGAGAATAATAATTGTCCTCTTTAGCAATGGCTTGGCATAGAGCTTCTTTAAGGCTTGGGGGTGTTTTAAAGTCAAACGCTGCAGGGTCGCCTATGTTTAGGTAATGAATTTTTTTACCACTGTTAATGAGATCCTTAGTGTGTACAATAACATCTCGAATTGCATATTCTATGTTACTTGCACGTTCAGTTACCTTAACGTCTGTCAATAGTATTACCTTGCACCAAAAAATAGCAGAGGAGAGAATAAAAGTTTCCTATAATCATAAAATAAAGTTCATATTTAGTCCATCAAACCCATCGCCCAACAAAACAGGAATGGTTAAGTAGTTTTGCTCATTGAGATGATTTATGAATGACATTGAATTCACAGATCACATATCAATTAATGATTACCTGGAATTAAGGAAAACTGTGGACTTTAAGATTCTCTCACAGCGACAGGCTGAAATAGCATTGAAAAACTATGCCTTTCTTATCATCGCGAAAAGAAACGAGAAAGTCATCGGAATGACACGGCTTATTTTCGACGGCGCATATATCGCAGTGTTTGCTGATGTAATAGTGTTACCAGAGTACCAAGGACATAGCATCGGTAAAACTATGATCGAGAAAGCAATAGCATATCTAAAAACCAATATGGCGAACGGCGAACAGATACTTGTTATGCTTATGTCTGCCAAGGGTAAAGAGGGCTTTTACGAGAAATTTGGATTCGTTAAACGACCTGATGAAACATACGGAGCAGGTATGTCGCAATGGTTATTAAAATAGAATTAATTAAAAGAGAAAAAGAGCGTTAAGCTCAATATGATCTAGCGAAATATGCTAAATCTTTTCCTTTTTCGCCGCAGTAAATGCAGCCGGTTTGGGGTTCTTCTTTTTTAAACGGTATTATGCGAATTGTTGCGCTTGTTTCTTCTTTTATTTTTGCTTCACATTTAGGATTCCCACACCAAGATGCTTTTATGAATCCGCCTTTATCGTCTACAACTTGTTTAAACTCGTCGTAAGTCTTTACTTCAGTTATTTTTTCTTGCAAATTTGTTCGAGCTTTTGAGAGTAAACTAGCTTGTATGTCTTGGAGTAGGCTCTCAACGGTTGTAAGGATGTCTGTTTCTTTAACCATGGTTTT
>JAITBW010000122.1 GCA_031283385.1 Nitrososphaerota archaeon | reverse complement strand
GCCCATTTTACAGTTACTTTACCTGCGGCATGCTTTTCTATGCACCATTTGAGTTCCCCTTTCTTTTTGACTTTAACCATACCTTAAGAGGGGGGTGAAATAATTTCTGAGAAAGACACCAGCAGAAATATACCTAAAACCAAAAGTGTAACCCTATTTCCGGATAGAACATTAAATGATTTTTTTATGTGTCTTGTTTTGTTAGCTGAACATGCTTATGTGTGTTTGTCCATTTTATTAATGAAGTGTTTTTATTAGTCAAATTTACATTACTTAAAGTTTACAAATTTATTTAGGGAGGAAACAAATGCTGTGCCAATTCGTCAACCTATTGTTTGTGTTCTAGGTCATGTTGACTCAGGCAAAACTTCTTTGCTTGATGTGCTTCGCAAAACTAATGTCCAAGTTCGAGAAGCAGGTGGTATGACTCAGCATATAGGTGCCAGTTTTTTTCCAGTTGAAACTTTGGTGCAGCTTATCGGTCCTTATATGTCTACTTTTAAAACTGGTATTGAGCTTCCCGGATTGCTTATTGTAGATACCCCTGGTCATGAAGCGTTTACTAATCTCAGACGACGAGGTGGAAGTGTTGCTGATATTGCAATTCTTGTTGTTAACTCTCTGCGTGGATTTGAGGCTCAAACTTTTGAATGCATTGAGATTCTTAAGGCACGCAAAACCCCTTTTATTGTAGCAGTTAATCAAATTGATCGTGTTCCCGGTTGGAAGTCGACCAAGGGCGCACCGTTTTTACAATCATATGCTAAACAGTCTAGTTTTGTTCAACAAGAAGTTGATAACCGTTTATACCATGTCATGGGCGACTTTAGCAGACTAGGCTTTAAAACCGACCGTTTTGATCACATCCGCGATTTTACACAGAACGTGGCTTTAGTACCTACAAGTGCTAAAACAGTTGAAGGCTTATCTGAATTAGTTATGGTGCTTGTAGGTCTAACACAGCAGTTTTTAAAACAACGACTTCAAACAACCGATGGACCTGCAAAGGGCTCTATTTTAGAAGTTAAAGAAGAACCCGGTTTAGGTATGACTTTAAACGCTATAGTTTACGATGGAACTCTGCATAGAGATGACCTAGTTGTACTTGGCGGCAAGAACGGTCCAATTACAGCTCGTGTCCGCACATTACTAGTTCCTAAACCGTTGGATGAAATGCGTGATCCTCGAGACAAATTCGTTAGTGTAGACTGCGTTTGCGCAAGCGCTGGAGTAAAAATTGTTGCGCCTGACCTTGAAAACGCCCTAGCTGGCGCTCCCCTGCTCACTGTACCACAAGGCGAAGATGTTGCAAAGTATTGCGATCATATAACTGAAGAAGTTGGCAGAGTTCGAATCACTAAAGAAATCGACGGCGTCATCGTCAAAGCAGACACCTTAGGTTCACTTGAAGCCATGGCTGAAATTCTCAAAGCTAATAACGTACAGGTTAGAAGCGCCGATGTAGGCGATATAAGCAAACGCGACGTTATTGAAGCATCTGTAGTTAGACAACATGACCCTTTTGTAGGAACAATTCTAGCTTTTGGCGTAAAAACTTTACCTGACGCAGAAGAAGAAGCAGAGGCTAGCAACGTTAAAATTTTCCACGACCCCGTAATCTATAACCTTATAGATAACTATCTTAAATGGGTCAAAGAGAAACGTGAACGTAAAAGCGAAGAAGAATTTGACGCCCTCATTAAACCTGGCAAAATAATGGTATTACCTAACTGCATTTTCCGCAGAGCTAAACCACTAGTTGTAGGCATTGAAGTTAAAGGCGGCAGAATAAAATCTAAAGTATCACTCATACGTGTAGAAGATAGCTCTGAACTTGGCGAAGTTCAACAAGTACAAGACGAGGGCAGAACAGTTAGTGAAGCTAAAACAGGCGAACAAGTAGCCATATCCATGGATAAACCCATAGCCGGCCGCCACATTTTTGAACGCGATATACTATTTGTCAAAGTACCAGAAGAACATGTAAAAAAACTCTTCGCTAACCACCTAGACGATTTATCTGAAGCCGAAATCGACGTACTCAAAGAATACGTAAAATTGATGCGCAAAAAAACAATGTTCTGGGGCGGAATGCTACCAATATAATACCCACAGGGCATTCCAAAGACTCTGCTTTACTATACCTATTAGCCGCCGCCGACTGGAGGTAAAATTATTAATGTGTCTCCATTTTGGAGCGTTGTTGACAGTTTATCATCTGTTGCTGTTGTTGTTATGCTATTTCCGTTTATGAGTATTTGTAGAAAATTTTTAACTTGTCCTTTTGTGTCGAAGAGGTAGTCTGTGAATGGTTTGCCATATTTGGTAGATAATTTTTTTAATGCTGTATCTATTGTGATTTTTTGGTTTTCTGGGAAGGAGAGTGTTTCTTCTTTTTTGTTGGTTATTTCTCGCAGTATAGTAAAGTAGCGTATTGAGATTTGCACGTTATTACCTTGAGTGGTAATGTGTAGTCTGGTTTTAACTGTTATTGTCTCTTACTAATAGTTTACCATTTTATTCCTATTTTTTGTACTATGAGAACTTTGACTAAATCGTTAATTACAAATGTAAAGAATGCTGAGAGCCCAAGTATCGTTAATGTTTCCGTTATAGGTATTGGTGCCATGTTTGGTATTCCTATAGTGACGAGTATAGTTCCTATGATTAAACTTGCAATTATAGTAGCAGTCAAAATTTTACTTGGCATGGATTTATAGAATGGTCTTCTTTCACGGACATTAAAGTTAAGAAACAATGCTGAATAGAATAATATCTCAAAAGTGTACGTGTATATCGCGGGATCGCTAACTGATACATTAAACACGTTAAACACTACATATAACAACGCTGTAGACTCAGCAATTATTAGTAATCCTAAAACTGCTGAGGCTTTTATGGCTCCATTTATTTTCCACGTAGCAGGTTTATCTGAACCTTGAAGTTTATCTGTAGATAATGCAACTTTTACCGAGTCTGTTAAAAAAAAGTACATAATAACCCCAAAAGCTGAAATCGTATAATCCCCAGTTAACAAAAATGTCAAAACTATAAAAACTGACACCTGCAAAGTCCTAATAATTTTACTTAATATCCAAGCAGTTATCCGCTCATAAATAACTCTACCATTCTTAACCAGATCCACTATACTTGTTAAGCCATCATTTACTAGAACTACACTTGCCGCACTTTTCGCAACATCTGCAGCACTACTTACAGCAATACCCACTTCCGCCTGCCTTAACGCAGGCGCATCATTCACGCCATCACCTGTCATACCAACAACATGATTACTATCCTGCAAACTCTTAACAATACTATATTTATCCTCAGGATACACCTCTGCAAAACCATCACTCTCATACACCTCATCATCTACACATAAACAACCTCTTTTAACAGCTGCCTTCAAATTAGAAACTATAGCTATACGCTCACCTAAACCAACATTTTTCGCTATTTCTTTAGCAATTGGCAACGCATCACCCGTAAGCATTTTAACAGAAATTCCCAGCTCATTTAACTCATAAATAAGCTGCCTCGAATCCAAACGAGGCATATCATATAAAACCGCTAACCCTACAAGCCTATACCTGCCATCATAGCCATCTGACTTAGCAACTGCAAGAGTCCTATAACCCTTCAACGCATACTCCTGCACCTGCACCTCTAACTCTTTTAGCTCTACTTCCGATAACTCACAAACTTTACTAACAACCCCAATCGCGCCCTTCATAACTTTAAACATTTCACCCGCAGCTTCATTTTGTACCACCGCTTCAGTACACCTCGATTTAGGATCAAACGGAACAAAACTTGATTGCACAAAAGCACCAACTGACAACTCTTCACGCTTTGCAGCATCAATAAACGCAAGATCAATCGGATCACAATTCGCTTCCTGAGACGCTAACGCCCCATAAAACGTCACATCCTTCTCACTAAACCCATTGAAAACCAAAGTTTCAACTAACGACAACTTGTTCATAGTTATCGTACCCGTTTTATCAACACAGAGCACATCCATAGTAGCCGCATCCTCTACAGCACTCAAACGAGTAATTAACACACCCTTCTTAGACAACTCCATAGCCCCAAGAGCCATACTAACAGTAAACATAGCAGGCAACGCCACAGGAATCGCCGATAACAAAATAACTAAAAGAATAGGCAAAGTATCAACAACACCAAA
>JAITBW010000116.1 GCA_031283385.1 Nitrososphaerota archaeon | reverse complement strand
ATAATTTAACACGCAAACACCGCAAAAACCAAATAACAAGTCTGTATGTTAATAAAAGCTCCGATTTACCACTAAATCACTAATAAAAACTAAGGTCTAATGTAGCTTGTAGCTGCTATTGTGCTGATTAGTAGTATTGCTACTATAATTGTTACAAGTATTTTTGTCTGTTTCATTAATTCACCGTTTATACATATATTTCCGTGGGGGGGGGATTAATAGTTTTTCCCAAATTGTGCCTATGTATTAGTAGCTGAGTATTTTCTGTTTTTACTAGTGTTGTTTAATATTTTTTGCCTTGTGTTAATTTTTCAAGTATCGTTTTTATGTCTGTCTCGTTGTCTGCTAAAATGTTTACCCACAGTTCGAATTCTGCTTTGGAAATTTCTTTCTGCAAATTACCTTTCACGTCTGCAGAGAAATATTTAGTACAGTTTTCAGGTGAAGAGAATAGTTTTACATAAAAAACGCGGTCGCCGTCAAGCACGATTTTTGAAGAATACCCTTCACTTTCTGCTGAGACATAATCAATTTCATACGTCATAATAATGCCTTGGAAAATAAATTGCCTTATAAATTTACTTAAACTTTACCCTAAACCGCCTAAATTGTGTTTACGGTCTGTGTGCTTTGATAACTGCTGAAAAGACTATTTTTTTATGTTAGTGCTGTTTAGCGTTATTGTGTGCTGTTTTTATTCGTTTAACTATGATAATGTATGTTGCTGCGAGAATAATTATTGTTGCTATAGCGGCGGTTGTTAATTCAAAAATGGGAAATGTCGATATAGTAAATGTTACCTCTATAGATGAGCCTTCGTTTCCAAGTTCGTCAACGGCGTGGACAATAATTGAGTGGTTTCCGTTGGATAGGGCTGGTAGTGTGGCATTGCCTGTGATTGGCATTTCAAGTTTGCCATCTAGATTGTAGGATAAGTATGTAGTTGGTTTGTTAACTATAAATGTTAAAACGATATCTGCTGTGCTATATGTTTGCTCAAGGGGTATTAATATGGTAATTATGGGTGCTGCATTATCTATAGTGAATTGTACCGTTTGTGATGCTCCGGTGTTGCCTAATGTGTCATTGGCAAAAATGGTTATAGTATGTTGACCATCCGCTATGTCTGTAATTTCTGTAAACCCATTTAACGTCATGTTAGCCTTATTATCTAAAGAAAAGCCAACCCAAGATACCGCCTTATTTATCTCATATTCAACCTGTAAACTCTTATATGCTCTATTTTCAGGACTTAAAATAGTTATAACTGGCGGAATTTTTCCATAATTATAAGGTTTAAACTCTTCATTAAAATTCAACCCTGTTGATCCATCAAAACCGCCTACTGCATATATAACATCATTTACAACGGCTAAACCAAAATAAGCCCTAGGCGTAGACATTTTTGCGCCCTCACTCCAAGAATCCTCCTCAACATTATAAATCCACGTCTTATCACTAAATGAGCCCATAGAATAACCGCCGATATAGTAAATCATAGACGGCGCCATAACTCCAGATGTTACAACTGCTGAGCCATAGCTATCAGGAGTATTTAATGAGCTACCATTTACCCACACACCCGTTTGAGTATCATAAATCTGCAAAGTACTAACTGCAGAGTCAACCCCTGAAACAGACTGTCTGGTTCCCCCTATAACATAAATTTTTGAATCTATAACTGTTGAAGCGTAACCTTGAAGTGCCATAGGCATAGACGTGTTTGTAGACCACGTATCAGTTGCCACATCGTACATTTGAGTAATAGCTGTTTGTCCATGATTAGGCGTACCACTTGAATACGTTTTACCACCCATAAGATAGATTTTGCCATCAACAATATTTGCTGATAAATCCGCTCTTGGCGTAGGCATAGACGTCACAGTTTCCCATGTATCACTAATAGTATCATAAACCTCCATGTTACCCGTAAAGCTGTCTCCAACGGAGCCTCCAATAACATAAATTTTGCTTTCATAAGCAGCAATTGCAAACCCTGCCCTAGCCGTTGGCATAGACGCTTTAGTACTCCACCTATTTGTTATAGGGTCATACATTTCATTTACAGCTAGCTCACCTTTTTCATTTAAACCGCCTATAGCATAAATTTTACCTGACACAACCGCTAAGCCTAACCCATAACGACTTGTAGGCATATTAGTCAATTTAGTCCATGAATTCGATGTATCTGCATTCGCAGCTTGGAGAACATACAAGGGAGGTATAACTGTCAAAACTATAAAAACAGCAAGCAGCAATGCAAGAGTTTGTGCCTGTTTACTCATGCTGTAACCAACTAATACTTGTCAACAAGACTATAATTAGTCTATCTTCTTTATATTAGTTGAAGTAACTGAAAAAATTTGCGCTTAAAAAGGTTGAGTTAATAGAAAAGTGAAAGTTTGTAGCTTTACTGTTACAGTTGTAAATATGGATTTTATGGGTGTGTTGTTTGTTTTTGTCGTGATATACATGGACGATATTGATTGAGTATTTCTCTATGGATTATTTTTCTTACAAATATGACGGTAAACACACAGATTTACACGTTAAACCCTGACAAAACGTAAAAAACAACGCACTACACTCAACCAACATTTGCAACTGTAATACTTAATGTCTTCCCAAATGTTACTTTAAGAAAAATATCCTGTAAACAAATAGCACCAAAAAAGGGTTTTTACGACAAACAATACAAAAAAGAAGAGTTTTATTTGTATTTTTTCTTCACAAACACTACAGCAGCCACTATAGCCGCTATCACAATTAGAATAATAACAACACCTAGTAAATCACCAAAGTTAGACTGATTATCAGATGAACCGTCATGAAAATACTGTGAATTACCCAAAAAACCATTCACGTCACAATAAGCCACTTCTTTTGTATCACCCCAAACTCCCACTTGAATACCCTCAATATTACCTATGGGCTGACTAAAATAGAAATTTGCTGTCCACATCGGATAAAGCGTTAAAGCATCCCTCACAGTACTGCCCATGTTCACGCCAGTACCCTGCTCAAGAAAGTTATTATTCCGTGAACTGTTATAAAATTGTCCAGGAATCATCAAAAAACCAACATCCGATCGCTTCTTTGACCAATCAGGCTTAACCTCCACCATAACACCATACTTGTCCTCATAAAATACAGAAGCATCACAAAACTTTTTAGCTAAATCAAAAGCAAAACTCGTAAACTCCTCCTCAGAAAAAACACCCAACCCCCAAACACCATAAAGTTCAAATCTATCATGAAAAGAAATCCTATCGTTATTGAAAGTTATTCCCCAAGTTTTGTTTGGAATATCAAAACCATCAATGACACAACCAAAACCAAAACTCCTCTGCGATATATAAAGTGACATATTGTCTGATGATACTTTTGTAGGCGATAGCTCGCTCCTTGGGAGAGAACCAGAGACTCTACTTAACAAATCCAAAGCCACAGTTGCATCTACCGTATCAATACCATATTTTTCGGCAAAAATAACATACCGCTCAAAAACATTTCTCAACTGCTCAACTGAACCATCAGGAGGCTCTATTACATAATACAACGAACCAGTAGACGGACTAATAAAAACCCACTCGGGAAAACCATTATAAAACTCACTCATCACAGACACCATACCACCATTTTCATCAACAAGTTTAAAGCCACACTGCTCCACCTCAATATATCCACCATCTTCATACCGTACACCATAACCATCATTTGTTATAGTATACTTTGATAAGTCGAGCCCAAAAACATCACTCAACAAAACAGGTAACTTATCCTTAGCAGTAAACCCACTAACACCTACAACACCCACACTACAAACTGAAACAAATAAAGAGAAAACTAGCAAACTTGTCAGAAACATTCCAACAATATCGCATTTCCTCACCATACCTCACCTTTTCACGTTAATGTATTTACACATTTCCATTTCCAAACACTCACAACTTACAATAAAACAAAAACACAAAAACATACCCCTAAAAACCGCAACACACAATTTAACAGCAAAAAACGATAAAAAGTAACACAAGGTTATTTGCGGTTTTTCTTTACAAACACTACAACAACCACCACAGCAACAAACACAACTAAAGCAAAAACAGCAAGACCTAACAAATTACCTGTAGAGTTTGTTTGCTCAGAGGGCGAGTCATCATAAGTATTCTGTGAGTTACCCAAAAAACCCTGCTCCCAACAATAAGCAACCTCTCCTGTATCACCCCAAACCCCAACCTGAACACCATAAACATTACCTATTGGATAGCTGAAATAAAAGACCGCCGTCCAAAATGGGTAAAGAGTTAAAGCGTCTCTACCTGCACTAAAGTTTACACCCGTACCCTGTGCAAGTAACTCATTATTTATAGGGTTATTATATTGCTGTCCAGGAATCATCAAAAGACCCACCTCAGACCGCATATTTGACCAATCAGGTCTAACCTCCACTTCAACCCCGTCCGCACCAATCTGATAAAACAGGTGATCATCACAAAACTTTTGAGCCAAAACAAAAGCAAAACTCGTGAACTCCTCCTCAGACGACAAAACATTCAC
>JAITBW010000059.1 GCA_031283385.1 Nitrososphaerota archaeon | reverse complement strand
TTGAATTCGTTAATGTCATATGCGTGGTTTATGTTGTCTAGGCCTAAAATGCTGCCTGCTAAGCCGGTGTAGTCGTGGCTTATGTGGGCACCGCAGCTTAGTGGGGTTACAACCATTTTGTTGCTTTTTGATGCGAGTGATAGACCTTTAAATGTTGCTGTGTTTGCGTGCGTGCCTGAAATTAAACGGATGTCTGCCCATGTGGTGTTGAATAGGTTTTTTATGGCGTCTGCTGCGTAGTCTTCTATGGGGCTTATGTATTTTTGTCCTTGGTAGAAACGTTTTTTTGCATGTCCTTTGTTGTCGTTTTCGCCTTCGGCATAGCGTGTGCTTAGGTCGTGAGACATGTCGAGCATTTGGCAGACGGCGGGTGACTTTAGACCTTCGCTAGCTATCATGTTTATGCATTCTTTGCTGCGGTAGTGTTCATGTTTTTTTGCTGTTTCTAACAGGTTGGAGATAATTGTTGATAAATTTTTCATCGTTTAATTCTCACACTAACTGCTTAACGGATTATGTTGGCAGTATTTAGCCATTACTGGGAAGTTTAGTATAGTTTGAAAGGTTAGTCTTGTTAATTTGTGATTTACGTCATGTGGGTGTTTTCGTTAAATATTTTTTTAGGTTAGCCTAAAAATTTATATATGTTTACAGGTAGAATTTAGGTGTACCTAAAAAAATTGGTGTTAGCCGTGCAGAAATCAGCTCAAGACTACCTAAAAACTGTATATAACCTATCTAAAAATGGTGAAGCAGTAAATAATACAGACATAGCACAAAAACTCAACGTTACACCTGCTAGCGTAACAGAAATGCTAAAAAAATTAGCCGATGAAAAATACATAAAATACTCGCCATACCACGGCAGTACTCTAACCGAAAAAGGTTTAAAAGAAGCGCAAAAAATAACCCGGAAGCATCGACTTTTAGAAAGTTTTCTATCAAACGTGCTGCGCATAGGAAACGATAAAGTACATCAAGAAGCCTGTCAAATGGAACATGCACTATCAGATGAAGCAGAAGAATCTCTATGTCGTCTCCTAAAACATCCAGACACCTGTCCCGACGATGGCAAAACAATACCGGCATGTGATTTACCCTTTTCAAACTGTGAAGAATGTATACAATTACATCAAAAAGGTCTAGAACAAGTTGGAAAACGTGACAAAAACCTCATCTCTATACGAGAACTGAAAAGTGGAAGCAGCGGCAACATAAGCTTCATACGAGGGGAACATAAAGTACTCCAAAGACTCTTAGATATGGGATTAACACCAGGAACAAAAATCCAAATCATAAAAATCGCGCCAATAGATGGCCCTGTAGAAGTAGCAGTCAGAGGCTCAAAAATAGCCTTAGGACAAGACATAGCCTGCAACGTATTTATCGAAATAGATGACAAGAAAAAACAAGGATAGTAACATTTTATGGCACAACAAAACAGTACAGCAGTTAATCCAAAAGATAAAACAGTTACAGGCAACACTATAGAAAAGGGTAAGCAGTTTACTTTTGCTCTTGCAGGAAACGCAAATGTAGGCAAAAGTGTAATTTTTAACCAATTAACAGGGTCAAATCAGATAATCGGCAACTGGCCTGGAAAAACCGTTGACCGAGCAGAAGGTACCCTAAGCTTTGAAGGAAATGAGATCAAAATTATCGACTTACCAGGCATATACTCTTTTTCAACTTTTTCTATGGAAGAAATAGTTTCTCGAGACTATATTGCTTTAGAAAAACCAGACGCAGTTATCAATGTAGTTGACGCTTCAGTTCTAGAGAGAAACCTGTTTTTTACGTTACAACTTTTAGAAATGAATGTCCCACTTGTGCTAGTTTTAAACCAGATAGATGTAGCAAAAAGCAAAGGTATGCTTATCGACAAGAATAAACTATCAGCGTTACTAGGGGTTACAGTAGTTTTTGCTACGGCTACTCGAGGAGAAGGCATTTATGACGCTATTAGGGAAGCGGTAAAAGTTGCAAATAATAAACCTAAATGCAAACAGTTAAAGTATCATAAAGATCTTGAAGAGCAAATTGAAAAAGTACAACATATAATTGAAAAAGAAAATCTCAACTTGGAATATCCCTCTCGCTGGGTGACAATTAAACTGCTTGAAGGCGACATAGAAATTACAAAACTGGTCGCTGAAAAAACAAAAACAGTTATAGCACAATTAAAATTGGTTTCAACAGAATATGAAAAGAGTAAACAAGAGAAATGTTTCTCCATTATAGCCTCTGAACGTTACGCTCTTGCAAGCTCTACGGTAGCAGCGTCACTTCAGCAAGAAGAAATTTCTCGTTCCATTACAGATAAAATAGATTGGTTTGCCACACACCGCGTATACGGCTACATAACAGCAGCTGCTGTAATTGGTGGCTTACTACTTTGGACGTTCTTTATAGGGAACACACTTTCAGGTTTAATCTCAGAAGGACTAAGCACAATATACTCAGTTGCCCCAGAATTGTCAACTTCAGCATCCATACTAGGCATAATTTTCAACGGTTTCTGGGGCGGAATAGATGCAGGTTTAACGCTGATAATACCATTTGTTATCCCCTTCTATTTACTATTAGCCCTCATAGAAGACTCTGGTTTGCTAACCCGCGTAGCCTTCATGATGGATAGCGCAATGCATAGAATAGGACTACACGGTAAAGCTCTAATTCCAATAATTCTCGGATACGGCTGTAGTGTTCCAGCTATTCACAGCTGCAAAATAATGGAAACTCGACGCGAACGTCTCCTAGCGGCTTTCGCTATAACATTTGCACCCTGCTCAGCTCGAACAGTAGTACTCTTCGGCATGGTAGGCTTATTTGTTGGCATACAATGGGCATTACTGCTCTATGTTGTAAACCTTGCCATAATTTTCATCATGGGCAGAGTTGCCATGAAAGCTGTCCCTGGAAAAACTACAGGTTTAATTATGGAAATGAGCAGCTTTAAACGTCCATCCATAAAAATCGCGTTAAAACAAACATGGACACGCACAAAATCCATAATATACATAGTTTTCCCAATATACATAGTAGGCAGTGCACTTATACAAGTACTATACGTCTACGATATACTCACGCCCATAAGCAATGCCCTCTACCCCCTCACAGTCACATGGCTAGGTCTACCTGCATTTGCTGGTGTACTACTGCTATTAGGAACCGTTCGCAAAGAGCTAATCATTTTAGGCGCAACAGCAGTTTTAGGTACAACAAATCTACTCACAGGTTTCACGTCAGTACAACTAATAGTTATGGCTCTAGTAGCTATGCTCTATATACCATGCGTTTCAGCAATGGCAACACTTGGCAAAGAATTCGGATGGAAAACAGCCACCGTGATTTCTCTAGCAAATATTGGCACAGCACTAATAGTCGGAGGCTTAACATATCAACTTCTAAACCTTTTCATTTAAAAACACTATAAACAAATTAAATTATAAAATGAATGGACTATTTAGGCAACGTACATCAATATCGTTGGTGTTTATTCGTCGTTTTGTTTAAAGTTTTTAGGGATAGCCCAGTAATCTATAGTGCCGCCTTTCACCCATTTTCCGCCTATGCTTTTTACAGTGTCATTGATGTCTTCCCATTCAGTTTTTAAGAATTGTATGGGTTTGACAATAACAAAGTCGCCCTCTGAAGCGAATTTAAGCACTTTACGTTGCTCCTTTGTAAATTCATCCTCAAAACCACAGGTGTCTATATTTGCTTCAGGTTTAGGTCCTAACGTTTTAATTCCCGCGCTGATGCTGGTAGGTGAAGAAGTTGGATTTGGCGTTAATGTTTGGATTAGCGATTTCTGTGGTGTAGTAGGATTTACTTGATTTTCCAAAGTTTCTGTGGAAGCTGTATTAGAAATGTTTACTGACGGGGGAACAGTTGTGGGGGTTGTTTGGAGTTGTTGAGGTAATGATTTGGGTGATGATGTTTTATTGATAAATTCAGAGGTTGGTGTACCTTCTGGGGCATCTTCAAAGGTGTTGCTGTTTAATACGGCTGTTACTTGTTTGGTAAATGCGTTGTATTTTATGCTGATTAATTCGGTGTCTGGGGGGAGGTTGAGTTGTTGGGTTGGTTTACTTTGTAGTATGCGTATTAGTTCTTCAGGTGTAAGTTTTAGTATTCTTTGCTTCATGTTTTTACCTCCAGTTGCTTATGTCTTAGAGTTTAAAAAGCGTTATTGACACGTTTTTGTATGAAAACTAGGTAAAACTGTAGTCTCGACTTTTAAAGCGAGGAGTAAAAGTTAATTAAATATTTCAGAAAAATTACATGAGTAAATGGGTGGTCATTTGTACATTTTTGCTCAAATGTAACGTTAGTTGTTGTTTTTGTTGTATGGTTCTCGTAGTTGGTTTGCCTGTTTAAATAATTGTTCAAGTTTTTCGTCGTTGGCGCCTTGGCGCATTGGGGTTAGAATGTCTGTTAGTTTGCTATTGTGCATAAGGCAGGGTTTGAGTTTTCCATCGCTGGTGATGCGTAGTCGTGTGCAGTGCATGCAGAAATCTGTGTTTTCAATTGGATGGACTACTTCCACATTCACGTTTGGTAAGTGGTAGATTATGCGGTTATGCATGAATTGGCGCTGTTCAGTGTAAATTGCTTTTTGGCGTAACAGTTCTTCTTGTGCTTCCAAGTTGTAATGATACTGCCTATAATATGTGCTGCTAACGTTTACGGGGTCAAGTTCAATAAGTTGCAAAACTGCACCCATTTTTTCGGCATATGTTATCATGTCAGAGACATCAGAGGTATTAACATCTTTGAGAAGAACCATGTTCAACTTGACAGGATTGAACCCTGCATTAACGGCTGCTTTAACGCCAGCTAATGTTTTATCAACATTTCCGCCTGTAATAGTCTGATATGTTTTAGGGTTAAGGGAGGCTAAGCTTATATTTACACGGCTTAAACCTGCGTCATGTAGTGCTTTTGCAGTGTCAGATAACATATAGCCATTAGTTGTTAAAGAGAGATCCTTTAAGCCAGAAAGTCCTGCTATGCCGGCTACTATTTGACATATGTCATGTCGCATTAGTGGTTCGCCGCCAGTAAGTTTTATTCGTGTAACACCTAAGTTAATTGCTAATTTAGCCAAATGTACAATTTCATCAGAAGTCATCTCTATACAAGCAGTATTATCAGCAGTAGTGTTTACTTGTTTAGTTTCGCCTTCTCTATGGCAGTATGTGCAGTTATAATTGCACTGTTGAGTAACAGATATTCTCAGGTTAAGTAGAGGTCTGCCGAAGTTATCATATAGTCTCATCGCTATTCACGTGCATGTTTAACGATATGAGGCACCTCAGGTAAAATAAGTTTTTCCACAGCAGTTCTTACAGCATTAGGAGAGCCTGGAATGCAGAAAAAAGCTTTACCAGCGGCAACACCTGCAATTGCACGAGACAACACCGCAGCAGAGCCCACTTCATCAAAACTTAGACGTCTAAAAAACTCGCCAAATCCTGGTAAAGTTTTCTCCAAAAGAGGTAAAACAGCCTCAATAGTCACATCCGTAGATACAATACCAGTTCCGCCTGAAAAAATTATTACGTCTAAATCAGTTACAGATAAACAGTCCTTAAAGGCTTGAGTAATCATTGCCTTATCATCCAAAAGAATCTTTTTAAACAGCAACGTATGCCCTGATGCTTGAATTAAAGTCTCAACAAGTTCACCGCTTAAATCTGAAACAACTGCACCCTGCTCTATTTGTCGAAAGCGTGAAGTGCTACAGATGTAAACTGCAAAAACAAGCTTCTCAGGCGCGTGTGCTTTATGCTGTTTTGAAGTTTCACTCATAACATATCAACCTGCTGTTTACACTTACGGACAACATGAATATTTTGAATAACCGTTGAAGGGTATTGACCATTAGCGTCTTTCTCGTACTGTTTAGTCATATCCCAAATAGTCAACAAAGCCACTGTCACCGCTGTAAGAGCCTCCATTTCTACGCCTGTCTGCGCACAAGTTTTAACAGTTACAGAAACCTCAATAGTTGTATCATCACATATTTTTGAACAAACTTTTACGCTAGATAAAGGTAGAGGATGGCAAAGAGGGATTAAATCGCTGGTTTTTTTAGCAGCTAAAATAGCCGCGATTTTGGCAGTGTATAATGGATCTCCCTTAGCAGTTTTTCCTTCCTTTACATACTGTATAGTCTCAGGTTTAAGATGAATTGTGCCTGACGCAGTTGCTTCCCGTAAAATTTCAGCTTTCTCTGAAACATCAATCATAGCCATTTATTGCGCCTCAATTATCATTTACTTTATTATACCACACATGTATTAGGTTTTGTACAGCTTTAGCTTTCTCAGAGGTTTCATTAAAGCTGTACAAACGAAACCGTTTTCCATATGTATATAATTTTAAAATTCCCTCAGACTCCAAAAGCCGCAAATGCTTATCAGCAGCAGCGAAATTAATGTTAACTCGTCTAGCGATGTCTGAAGTATTGCGCTGTCCCTGTTGAAGAAGTAATTTTAAAATTTTTATACGAGTTTTCGATGAAAAAACTTCTTCAATCTCCAATGCAATCACCTAAAACTCCCTAAAAGTAGACCACACAATTGTCGTTCTAACTCTCCGGCAGGGATAGTGGGCAAAGAAATTAATGTTGAACGACCACGTGAAGACATAGAACCAATGCTAGTTGCAATAATGCTCATCTGCTTAAAATGTTGGATATATTTCCACAACTGCGTATGGCTATAAGGCTCCTCGTTATATTCTTCGCATATTACAGTATAAGCTTCTTCAATTTCCACTAAAGTCCCATATGCCTCTTTGTTTTCTTTAAAAAAGCGAGCTACTGCGAGAAGTAACATTTTCTCATGTATCCCTAATTCATCAAGTTCACTGCGTTTAACGGTAGGCATTATAGTAGAGATAGCTTGTCGTACACACTCAGGTTCAATCTGCTGTGCGTCTTTAGCGTCTGCATATTTTCCCGAGCGCCACAATAGCTCTATACCAAAACGTGCATTTCCTGTTTCAGTAGCTGCTAGCTCAGCTATTAGGCTTATTACATCTTCTGAAACTGTAGCAAGTTCAAACGCTAATTTCACACGATCATTTAGAATGTCAATTAATGAGTCATTTCCATAGCGTTCAAGGTTAACAATGTTGCGTTGTAGAGTGCTTTGAGTACTATCGTCTAAATTTTTTAGCGAATCTAGATTTCGTTGGATGAATATAAAAGAAATGCGTTGAATCTTATCTTGCTGCATTTCCTGCAATCGTGTAAGTTTATAAACAGTATCTGACCCTTCTTTTTCTATTAAACTGTCAAACTCGTCAAGAGCTAAAATTATAATGACTTGTTCTTCCTCAAGAACTTGCAAAAGAACTTTTAAAATTTCTTCCGCTGAAAACCCACGAATAGGAAAGTTAGGCTGAAAAACCGTTACCGCTTGATGTAAAATTTGAGATAAATTTCCACGATATTCGCGACAATTAACATGTACATAACGAAATTTTATGCCTTTTTTGCCAACATCAATACTAATGTTTTTACCAAAAAACTGGCATAACGCGGTTTTTCCAGTGCCCACATCGCCAGTTACTATGACACGTTGTGCCATACGACCAGGACAACGAGTTAAAAAACTGAAAAATTCCATAAGTAAGCGATTTTCATAATCTCTATGGATCATACAAGTTGGAAGATAGTTTATATCAAGTTTAGACTCGTCTTTAAACACACTATTGTGAGATATCATACTATCTACCGCACATAAACTGTTATTACTTTATGCTTAAAAGACTACGCCTAATAAATCAATAGTTTCCATAGACCACTTTAACAAGTTTCTGCACATTTATACATAAACAGCCTCTGCTTCAAAGATTTTATGTTACATCACCTTTTGCTATCTCCCTCAACAACCTATTCTTTCGTGAAGTATAAAATAATGCCACTATAACAATAATTCCAACAGTCAGAAAGATTATAGCTACTACAACAAGTTCTGTTAAGAAAGATTTAGAAGATTCAGGTTCAGAGGGAATATGTGAAGAAGTAACCGTAGAGGCAGATGGAGGCGAAGTGCCAGATGGTAATGTACCATGATAGCCTAATGGTATATACTGTTCATTTATAGAGGATCTTCCTTCTGAATCTATAAGTCCTCCGATTATATATAAAACGTCATCAACAACTGACGCCCCAAAACCCGTTCGACTTGTAGACATACTTTTGGCAGATGACCAAGAATCAGTTACAGGATCATAAATCCAAGTAGACGGTTGTATCGTACTTGAATAGTCTGTAGAGAATTCTAATCCAAAAACATAGACTTTTTTAGGAGCATAAATGCCAGTTGTAGTCCCTGCAGAAACGAAATTAATAAAAGCAGTATTTTCCGGACGTGTTTTACCTTCACTCCATCCATCAGTTTCTGGGTCATAAATCAGAACTTTTGTCTGAAATGTCAAAAAAGAAAAAGGTTCAACATCAACTTTAATGTCTCCGATAACTATTATTTTGTTATCCACCACCGTTGAGGCAAAATATCCGCCCAAAATTCTGTTGCAGGTAAAGAAGTTTTTTCAGTCCATGAATCTTTAACTGGATCATACAAAAACAAAGCACCAAATCTGCTTATAACAAAAAGTTTGTCATCTACCATCTGAGCTTGTAGACACATTCCATTAAAAGGCAGAGACATCGTGACACTCCAACTATCAGCAACGGTATCATAAACCTCAACTACATCACAAGGAATAGAATAAAGTGGACTTCTTCCGTGCAACGAACTAGAAGTACCGAGTTGTAATCCGCCTATACAATAAATTTTACTGCTACAAGCAGCGATTGTCTTTTCCCAAAATAATTTCACCCCATAGTAGATTATCTTGCTATTCATGATTTTACCATCTAAACTGTTTAGCCGCTATACTCAGCCATACCTCAGGCCACAATTTTCTAACAA
>JAITBW010000043.1 GCA_031283385.1 Nitrososphaerota archaeon | reverse complement strand
TTTACTTAGTAACTAGCGAGTACGCGTATGCAAATGATTATGCGATAATTCTTCCACGAGTCAATATAAACGAAGAAGCTACGACAATTGATCCAACAAAAATTTACTATACAGACCTACAAGATACATCTTTCTCATACACCATATTTAGCAGCGTTAACATAATGAACGATTCCGAGCAGCCAACAGATATGACTATTCTTATGGGTGCCTCAAGTTGTATGTATGCTTCGACAAACAACCTGTATGTAACATTTAACAAATACGAAAGCACAGAACTCTATCGCATAGCATTTAACGGTGCAAATCTAAGCTTTAAAGCACAAGGCACTGTACCGGGATATGTGCTAAATCAGTACAGCATGGATGAATACAACAATTACTTCCGCATAGCAACAACAGTAACTACAGGACTATGGGATAGATGGGATGAAAGAATAGAATACAACAACCTGTACGTTTTAAATATGAATCTTGATACGGTTGGCAAAATTGAAAACTTGGCAAACGGCGAGCGTATCTTCTCAGCACGATTTGCAAGCGACAAAGCTTATCTGGTTACTTTTGAACAAGTAGACCCATTTTTTGTCTTAGACCTTAAAAACCCCACAGCACCCAAAGTTGCAGGCGAACTCAAAATTCCAGGATTCTCAAACTATCTACATCCATATAATGAAAACTATATCATAGGCTTAGGTCAAGAAGACGATGCTGTTAAGCTGTCACTTTTTGATGTCACAGACATGAACAACCCCGTCGAAGTTGCAAAATACCTCATAGCAGAAAACGATGCTTGGGTTTATTCTGCGGCTCAACATGATCCTAAAGCTTTCCTATTTGACCAACAAAAACAACTCTTAGTCATACCCATATCAATTCAACATCCCGGCTACTTTGAAATAATCGACGATCCTGACCAAATCCCCATACCTGCACCCACTACGCGATCTGAACCCAATGTTGACGACGAGTCTAGTGCAGAGGATATTGCTGACCCAATCTTTCCAATCTATATATCCGCTCCGGGTGTGTGGCATAATGGCGATTTCTGGTCAGGTGTGTATATCTTTAATGTTTCTCCGGAGAACGGTTTTACATTGCAAAATGCTTTATCTCATAAACCTGCTGGAGCCAACAATTGGTGGTATAACTCAGTATCTCGTTCACTGTACATAGGTAATACGCTATACACTATTTCGAATGATATGATACAGCTAAATAGTTTAGACGATTTTCGCTTGATAGCTAAAGTCGTTCTCTACTAAAATTCTCTTTTTTTGTTAATTTTAAAAAGCAGTGTTAATTTTTAGTGTTAATGCTAAAAAAGAGGTTATTTTGCTTTGTTAGCTTTCTTAGTGCAAGCATCGCTACAGTATTTCTTTTTAGCATCAAAGGTTACAAATTTTTGTTTACATACAGCACATTTTTTATCCACGCAGTTCACCTCTCACTTTTTATCTGTTGATTTGCCTAAAAAGTTTTTCTAAAATAACTCTATGGGTGTCAAGTTTTTTGTTTCAATAATGTTTATGTATGTTACATGCTTTTAGGCTTTTAAGAGTCTTGCTGGCGCTGAATTGTGAATTGGATGTGGTGTTAGTTTGGGAAACTTGAAATATCGTTAAAATTGTTAATGTTCAGTGTAGTTTTTTTTCGTTTAATTTATATACTGGTGTTTTAACTATGGTTGTGCATTAAAGAGGAATATTTCAAATATGGGTTCCAAGTCTCCAAGAGGCGAATTTGCTGCAAGGCAATTAGCAAAAAAGCGGAAAAACTTCCGTTGGCACGATCGATACTTTAACCGACGCATGCTTATGTTAGATGAAAAAGTTGACCCTATGCAGGGCGCACCCCAATCACGGGGAATTGTTCTAGAAAAAGTAGGTGTCGAATCTAAACAGCCTAACAGTGCCGTTAGAAAATGTGTCCGTACACAGTTAATTAAAAACGGCAGAACCATTACAGCATTCTTACCCGGTGACGGCGCACTTAACTCTGTCGATGAACACGACGAAGTCGTTGTTGAAGGCATCGGTGGTACAAGAGGCGGCGCTATGGGAGACATTCCGGGTGTACGCTGGAAAGTAGTAATGGTAAACGGCGTATCATTAAATGAACTAGTTTACGGTCGAAAACAAAAACCCTCAAGGTAATCATTTATGAGTACACAAATAACTGCAGCACAACAACAGGAAATCAAACTTTTCCAAAAATGGTCATTTAAAGAAATAATTGTAACTGACATTGGCTTACAACGCTATCTAAACTTAACCCCTATGGTTGCCCCACACAGTATGGGACGCCATGAACATCAAAGATTCCGCAAATCAAAGGTAAATATTGTTGAGCGGTTAATCAACGGGTTAATGCGTAGTGGCAAGAATAGCGGTAAAAAAGCTAAAGCTGCAAACATTGTTAAAGAAGCATTCGAAATTATCAACATAAAGACAAACAAAAACCCCATTGACGTTCTTGTTAAAGCAGTAGAAAACTCTTCCCCATGCGAAGATACAACAAGAATCAGCTCCGGTGGAGTTGTCTATCACTTATCAGTCGACGTTGCACCACAACGCAGAATTGACCTAGCCCTTCGACACTTAACAACAGGCGCAAGAAATTCATCACTAAATACCTCACGCAGCATTCAAGAAACACTTGCAGACGAACTAATACTAGCAGCAAACAAAGACATAAAAAGTGCCGCAGTAGCAAAACGCAACGAAATCGAACGCGTTGCACAAAGCAGCAGATAAAACTGCCCCTATTCTTTTCATATTCTATTTTATATTTTCACATTATTAACTAAACTATCTTCTATATCATGGCATGTTTTAGTTAACTTTTTGTAAATAGCGGTTAAAATTGGGAATAAGTTAATAAAACGTTAAGTAGCGTATATTGATAAATTGGTGTAAAAAATTGAAAAAACAATCATTATTGCTAACATTTATGTTGTGTGTTTTAACTTTAACTTGTTTTACAGCGTTGACTCTTGTTCCAGTCAATGGGGCATCTTCGGATGCGAAAATTCTTAGCTATAGCTGGTATCAGGCTCCTACAAACGAGTTGGCTGCTTATGTGGGTGACTTAATTGTTGTAGGTGAGTTGCAAAATGTTGGTTCAACTAACATTTTTTATGTTTACGTTGCTGGTTCTGCATATATTGGTGATGAAAAAGTGGCTAGTGGTTCTTGGCAAGTGTTTGGGAATAACTTGTTGCCTGGGCAGAAGGCTCCTTTTTATCTAGATTTTGTGCCTAGCACTATTTTTGTTGATGATTTTGAAGACTGGGCAGATGTTACTGACGTAAAGGTAACTGTTGGCTATCTTGCTAATACGGATAAAAGCATGTATCAAGGCTTAACAGTTTCCTCAGAAGGCGCTTATAGATCTGGTGTGTATACTGTAGTAGGTAAATTCGAAAACGTTGGTACAGAGTCTGTAGGCGATGTCCGCGTAATAACAACATTCTACAACGCTGCAGGCACTGTTGTTAGCCTAAATTACACAGATGTTTTCTCAGAAAATATCGCTCCCGGAATATCTAAAAACTTTGTTGCAACACCCGTAGACTACTACTCCGGAGATATAGCCAGCTATGACACACTAATCCAAAGCACCATACAACAACCTGACGGAACAATAACAACTAACCCCTCAAACACAAAAGCACCCTCAACTTCAACAACTGCACCTCAAAATACACAATCATCATCGTCGTCGTCATCAAATTCCTTTATTGGATCACATAGAACTATCCTAATTATCATAGTTATACTAGTAGCTATCACATCAATAGGCGTAATCCTAGTCCTAACCAACCGCGACAAACACAAACAAACAACGACATCAACAGAAACAAATGTGACAGCAGACACGACAGAATAAGTCAAACACTTTAATTTTTTTCTTTATGTCTTTTCTAAAACACACGTTTTTATCGTGTGTGAATTTCAACGATATCTCCATCATCTAAAACAAAACTTAACCCAACTTTTTTAGGACTAAATGGCAAACGCTTAGCCCAGACCATGGCAAATAAAAAATTACTAACAAATTCTTTATGAATATTTTTTGCCAAATCACCAATAGTTGTTCCACTTTTTAACGCAAACGGACGCCCTGTATCAGTCCTTGAACCTGGCTCTTTAGTATAAATACGGATAATGCCTAAACTCTGAATTAACGTCTTACCTAATACCTCAATACCAAACCTTTTCTCACACGACATAGGCACAATTGGAATTCTATTATTAACATACTTTTTAAGCAACTGAAAATTCTGCACAGCATCTGGCAAATCAGCCTTATTTGCCACAATAACAGCCGGCTTATACGTAGTCGTCTCAAAAATAGCATCCTCTATATCCTCAAGAGACACCTCACCACTAATCCTAACTATAGCATCATGAATTTTATAATTACGCAATAAAACCTCTACTTCTTTCATACTACAACCAATTAACCTACCAACCAAAATAATACGTAACGCCGTGCCAGCATGACGCCTCTCAACTTCCACACGACCATTTGGCTTCTTTACCAACACCCTGCTTTTCTCCAACTCAGAAATCAAAAGCTTCACCTGCACAACTGGATTTTTAGACAAATCCACCATTAAAAGCACCCCATCAGCATTTCGCGCCACACCCAAAGTCATAGGACCCCAAGCACGACCATCACCACTGCCCTCCATAACTGCCGGAGTTTCAACTAACTGAAACTGCACATCTCCAAAATCCATAATACCTGGAACAGGCTGAATGGTAGTATAATTAGTGGTCGAAACAACAACATTAGCTTTAGTAACTGCCTGCAATAGACTACTCTTACCCGCATTAGTTGGACCCAAAATAGCAATTTGCGCTGAACCTTCTTTTTCCACAAATAACTTTGGCCCACCACTACTCTTACCCGTACCCTTACGCTTCTTATCTTCCAAATCTTCCCGAATTACCGCAATTTTTCTTCTTATCTCACCACGAAGCTTTAACGTGCCTTTATGCTGCGGAACATACTTTAGAAATTCTATCATTTTCTCCATTTTTTCTCTCGGGGTATGGGCAGCTTCTACCTCCTCCCACTTATCAAGAGCATCAGGCGGAAGATTTGTCGGCATGTAAACTTCAACGAAATATTCTAAGCCTCAACTTTAAGACTATTTCGACTTTAAAAACCAAAAATAAACACTAAACCATCAACTTTAACATCCAAAAACGTTTTAGCAATTACACTAAAAAATAATTTAATCGACATTGTATATTAGGTCTTTTGCGAAATTACTCTGGGCTCCAAAAAAATGGTTATTTTGTATGTTAGGGGATTTCTGTTTTGTTGTCTCGTAGAGCTAACCAGCGTTTGAATTCAAGACCTGTACATTTGCCTTTCCCAAGCCAATTATCTCCGTACTTCTGTTTTAGCTTTCCACTGTAAGACGCAAAAGTTTCTGCTTCAGTAACTTCTACACTTTCTTCTTTCTTTTTAACCAATGCGCCAATCTCCCATTTAGTTTAATACACAATCTTAATTAAATATATCTAAAATACACTTAAATCATCTGTGGTAAGTACATTTTTTGTTATTTTCTAGCGTTTTAACCATTAATTAATGTTATTAGGTGTCTCGCGGAAAATGGTTTTTCAGTGACTTTAAGTTTTTATATCTTGATAAGCGATAGACTCCGCGATGCATTTGCCTGAAAAACTAAAAAACTCTCGATCTTATCAAAAAAGCAAGGAAAAAACTGTTCTGTGTAGTTTTGAAGAAGTAATTGCAGATAAAAAACTGCTGCATAAATACAGCTATACTTATAGTGATCCATATAACCTTAAAAAACTGGTTTTAACAAACCGTTTCTCACCTTATCAAAAGTTTCTGCTTAACATTGAAGCACTCCAAATAGGCAATGTTGGTAAATTTGATCAGCTACTTGCGTTGGATGCTATACGATCTAAATTGGTTCCTTATAATTTTCAAATGCGAACTGCCCTACAAGTTATTAATGATATGAATGCAAACGCTATTTTAGCCGATGAGGTAGGCTTAGGTAAGACTATAGAGGCGGGTTTAATTATAAAAGAGCTACTTTTACGCGGAGAAGTTAACTCTATTTTGATTATTTCTCCCAAAAGTTTGCTCTTTCAATGGAAAATGGAGATGGCTGAAAAGTTTGGGGAAAATTTTCTTATAGCTAATTACCCCGGTGAGCGTGTGAATTTTAGAGTTGATAATAGAATTATCTGCTCTCATAACTTGCTGTCTCGAAAATTTGAAGAGTTTGCAAGCCGCGTTTGGGATTTAATTGTTGTAGATGAGGCTCATGCTTTTAGGAATGTTCACAGTAAGGGTCGTATTTGTCTTGGAAATATGCGTAAGAGTCATTTTTTATTGCTTACAGCTACGCCTTTATGCAATAAGCTTCTAGATCTCTACAGCATAGTCGACTTAGTTCAACCCGGAGTTTTAGATAGTGAACGCGTGTTCATTTCTAGATTTGCTGAGGATACACGAGGTCGTATAGTTAGACAAGAAGAAGTACCTCTGCTTAAAAGAGTCCTTACAGACGTTATGTGCCGTACACGCCGAGAACAAGCAGAGGTTCCTTTTACCAAACGAATTGTTGAATCCCGAACACTTGAAGCTAATCCATGTGAGCGTGAATTTATAGATAAAGCAACAGAGTATCTACATGCCGTTAGTCAAAACAAATTTAAAACAATTGAAGCCCTAATGGCTGAAAATCCTAATAGAAAAATAAGCGGCCCTCAAAGTCACGCCATACTTGTCTTTCAAGCAATAACTCTTCAACAATCCTTCTCTAGCTCCCCTGAAGCTGTTATAGAGTCACTAAAAAAACGACAACAACGTTTTCCTATGGAAGCCGAAGCTACAAATAAGCTTATTGAAATGGCTAAAAACATCAAAAGCGCCAAAATGGACTTACTAAGAAACATTTTAAATGAAACTCTTAAAGAGCAAACGCTAATTTTTTGTTTACGAAAAGTTACTGCACGCAAAATTAAAGAAATGCTTGATAAAGAATTTGGCAGAGCTGAACTGTACATAGGCGATATGACTCAAATTGAAAGAGACGCAACTATTTCAGCCTTTAAAAAAGGCGATATACAATACTTAATTGCAACAGACGCTGCAGCTGAGGGTCTTAACTTACAGAATTGTGCCATGATGTTTAATTACGATTTACACTGGAATCCTATGAAAATTGAACAACGAATCGGCAGAATTCACAGATTCAAACAAGAACGAGATGTAACAGTCTTCAACCTAGCGGTTAAAGACACTATAGATGACTATGTACTACATATTTTATACCAAAAAATCGAACTATTCACTATGACAATTGGTAAAATGGAAACCGTGCTTGCAGAACTTAAAGAAGGCGACCAGGACATCCAAAAAACCATAGCAGAAATCCTCCTACGCAGCAAATCACGCATAGACATCCAAAATGAACTAGAAAAACTAGCTAATAACTTGAACACATCAAAAACCCGTCAAGAACTATCTGAAAAATTTACCAGAGGCATAATTGATTGAGCAAAACAAACATTGAAAACTTTTTTGAAGCATACATTAAATCCAAAGACGGCAAATTAACCATTGAAAACAACATTATATACGTAACTTATTCTGATACCTGCGAGCCAGAAACTTTTACTTACTGCCCAAATATTAGTCGCGAAAATAAAATCCCTCTTATAGCTCCTGGAAGTCCAGCTTTCCAACAGGTAATACGTGACTGTCAAGAAACTGGGGTTCCCTGTCAAATACAACTTTGTCCAAAAGAAAATTTAGAAACCAGCATTAAACACTACTTTAAGGACTCAAAAATTGTTTGCATAGACTGTGGCAAAATAACTGTTGAACAAAAAACGTTTAACATATGTATAAAACCTAAAAATTGTTACCACAAAATTAACCATGGCAAAATTATGCAGATAAAAATAGGCAAACAAGAACCCGTGCGATATTTTCAATTCTTCTATTCCGTTACTTTTCATAACAAGTTACGGCAAAAAAATGAAGAATTAATAACCGTTTGGCTTGACGAAAAAGCTAACGTTATTGAAACAAACTTTGATACTTGCCTTGATATAGCATGTAATACTTTGTCAGTTTCTGAAGGTAAAGGTAAGGTTAAACCTGACGTGTTTGACCAACTTTTGGAGGTTGCTGATGAAACTTTGCAATCTTTGCTTCGTGATAAAGTTGCGCTTTTTGATTTGCCTCTTAGTAAAGAGAGAAATGTTAGGCTTAGGGCTTTTGAGAAGAGGCTTAAGCAGGAGCGGCGTGAACATATTCTTTCTCATAAGCATGATTTTGATCCTTTAAAGTGGCAAAATAATTATCAAGCGTTGTTGAAGCGGGAAGAGGAGTCTTATTTAACTAGTGTTTCAGTGAAATTGGTAAATTTTTTGGTTATTAATACGTGTAAAGTAAAATTTGATGTACTTCTTAACAATAATGCCCTGTTTCATTCAAGTTTAGTTTTGGGGTTAAATTCTGTTGTTGAAGTTACTTGTCCTTTGTGTAAGAAAGGTTTTACTGAAGGGTATGCTACGCATGACGGTTTGTATGTATGTGGGAACTGTGTTAAGCAGTCTATAGATTCGGGTAAATTGTACTCTAAAAAGGCTTGTTTAAGCTTTGATGATATATTAAATGAGTATATCGAGCAAGGTTCTGGGTTTGTGTGTTCTGTGTGTAGGAAGCGTTATAGTCGTTTGCTTGAGTTCAAATGTAGTTATGATGGTTCAAGTGTTTGTATTCAACATTATGATTATTGTGATGCTTGTGGTAATGAAAAAATTTACTCAAAGGATAATTTATCATATACTGACGCGTTTGAGCACAAGTTATGTCCTAAACATAAAAAAATGTGAAAATTACTGATGAGGCTATGGTATGTGTTGTGTAAAATTTAATGGTTTTTTGCAAGAAATACTTGAAAACCCCACTGTTGATCTTGTAGAGTTTCTTCAGGATCGCCTTTTTTTGTCTCTTGATAAGGCAGAGGTGCTTGCGTGTAGAATACAGAAAGACTGTCTACAAGCTATTGTTGAGGATACTGAGCGAAAACATGTTAGATTAATTGCTGAAAAACCTGTAGATTTAGCGAAGTGTAAGGCGGCTGTTTATAATTTTGGATGTTTGTCGAATAAAGAGTTTGAAGTATTTATGACATGGTTTCTGCAGGGGTTAGGTTATAGTGTTATTTCTGAGAAGGCTTTTGAGCGGTTTGGTGTGGATTTTATATCTGTAAAGGATGGTTTAAAGACTGCTATTTTGGCTCGTAAGTATTGTGGAGATTGTGTGGTTTCTGATGTGGCTGTTTTGTTGGCTGAGCAGGCAAAGATTAGTTATCAATGTGAGCATGTTATTGTTTTAGTTACTGCCTTTTTTTCTGAGCAGGCGAGATTGGCTGCGGAAAAGTGTGGTGTTGAGCTTTGGGATGTTCAAAATGTTTGTGAAAAAGCTGTGGATTTTCGGAAGAAGGCTGATTTGTCTGTTCAAGTTTCTCTTCCAAAGTATGAGCGGTCTCTTTTTGATAGTCTTATGTCTTTAGCAGACTGTAAGGTTTTCATTATAGAGAGGCGTGTTGGTGAAAAGTTTGATCTGTTTTTTCCTGGGGTAAATTTTCCTCTATTGACTTTTCATGTGCAAAAAGAGTTGGTAACTCGGCTTGTTTTTAGGGTTAAATATAATGAATCTGTTGGGGAACACGCTGGTGAGGTATTGTTTGGTTATGATAAATCTGGTAATCGTTTTGGACCTGAAGACGTTGGTGCATATACACGGGTAATTGAGTATTTGGAGCAGTTTTTGGAGTAAACAAAAAAAGTGTTTAATGAAAAAAAAGTGTTAGCCGCATCATTATTTTTTGAGAGTGTTCACGTTTAGGGAGACGACAGGATTTTTTCATGTTTTTTACCGATTTAGCGGCTCGCTCAAAGAACATGCCCCGTACTTTATCGTGATTTTCAACATTTTGCGACC
>JAITBW010000004.1 GCA_031283385.1 Nitrososphaerota archaeon | reverse complement strand
TTTATGTTAGGTAAAATGTTAAAAGAAGAGATTATTGCGGCGATACTTGCTAAGCATCCAGAATTGTCTGAGCAACAAATTCAAGAAATGTTTACGCAGGAAAAAGAACGGTCAGGTGGTTTAATAGGTGACGAGACGCTTCTGCGATTGATAGCAACAAGATATGATGTTGAGGTTGCGAAAAAGGTAATTGAGTTTAATGAGTTTTTGTCGTCTGGGCGTTTGTTTTCAGGTTTGAATGATGTCTCAGTTGAAGGCCGATTGATTGCTATTTTTCCAGTGCATAGTTTTAATAGTGGTGAAAAAAGTGGCAAGCTTGCTAATTTGATGGTTATTGATGACGATAGTATTTTGCGTGTGGTTTTGTGGAATAAGAAGGCAGAAGTTGTTGAGAAGGGTGAGTTGCAAATTGGTCAAGTTGTAAAATTTTTGCATGGTTATACGCGGAAAGATCAGTTTGGTAAAGTTGAGTTGCATTTGGGTAGTAAGAGTAGAATTGAGGTAAATGAAAATCCTCAAACTATTTATCCTAATGTGGAAAAGTTTACGTCAAAAATATCGGAAATTACTAACATTTTTAATAATGTGCATTTAGCAGGCAATGTTAAAGAAGTTTTAGAGTTAAAAACTTTCACTAAAGGTGATGGTACAGGTGGTAAGCTTTTGCGTTTCATACTATCAGATGAGTCGGCTGAAATTGCAGTTGTTGTTTGGAATGGAAAAGTTAACATGTTGGAGGGGCAACTTGAGCCCAGAGCGTATCTGTATTTAATTAATGGTAAAGTTAAAGAGAAAGAAAGTGGCGGTTTTGAAGTTCATGTTGACTCGTCAAGTTTTATACATGTTCAACAGGTTGCGGCTCAGATGAGTAAAATAGCAGATTTGAGTGAGGGCGACATTGTTAATGTTGAAGGGGACGTTTCAAGTGTTGACTCTGTAAGAGAGATAACTACGGGTAAAGGGGAGCAAGTTAAATTGTTTACGTTTGAATTGGGAGATGGAACTGGTTCAGTTATGGTTTCAGTGTGGCGTAGTCAAACTGAGCAATTTAGTAATTTGAAAGTAGGGGATAGCGTTACTGTAAAAAACGGGTTTGTAAAAATGGGTTATGGAAATAAGCTAGAGTTAACCACTCGTAGTGGAACTCAGTTTACTGTTAAATCTATTTGATTTTTTGGACTATTGCGTCTGCCATGTCGCTTGTTGTTGCTTTTCCGCCTAAATCAGCTGTTCGGATTTTTCCTTCAACAAGTACGGCGACTACGGCGTCTTCAATTTTTTTGGCGGCTTCTTGTTCGCCTAGATAGTTAAGCATTAGTGCTCCTGCGAGTATTGTTGCAATGGGGTTTACGCGGTTCATGCCAGTGTATTTTGGTGCGCTGCCGTGTACTGGTTCGAACATGCCATATGTTTCGCCTATGTTTGCGCCTGCTGCGAGACCTAGACTTCCAGTTACTTGTGCGGCTTCATCGCTTATGATATCCCCAAACAAGTTTGTAGTAACCATAACATCATAAGTTGATGGCTGTTTGATTAATTGCATAGTTGCGGCATCAATGTGTAGTTCATCGACTGTGACTTCTGGGTAGCGTTTTTGGACTTCTTTTACTGCATCTTTGAATATGCCGTCAGTTATACGTAAAATGTTGCCTTTATGGATGTATGTTAAATGTTTTTTGCGTTGCATAGCCAACTTGAAAGCGTGTTCGGCAACTTTGGTTGACGCCTCAGTTGTGATAATCCTGAAAGCAACACTTACGCCGGGGGCAATGAGTGCCTCATGTCCTGAATAGAGGCCTTCAGTGTTTTCTCGGACTACAACTAGGTCAATGTCAGGTTTTAGTGATTCTATACTTGGAAAACTTTTACATGGGCGAACATTAGCATACAAGTTGAACATGCGACGTAGGGTAACTGCAACACTTACGGGTGCGCCGGGTTCCTCAAGGGTAGTCATTGGACCTTTAAGGCAAGCGTCTGTTTTTTTAATCATTTCAACTGTCTCTTTAGGAAGATTTGTACCATGTATTGGAATACAATGAGCACCTGCTTCGCCGTAAAGATAATTAAGTTTAAAATCTGAAACTTTTTGAACAGCATCAAAAACGTTTATAGTTGCCTCTGTCACTTCAGGCCCAATTCCGTCGCCCTTAAGAACAGCAATGTTATAAGTTTTAACCATATCTATTCTACCTAAAGATAATGTTAACCCTTCCATTTATCAGCATATCGATTAAACATTTAACTTTTAACGAATAAAACAACCGTAATCCATAACCGTTTAAACGTTAACGCTTTTCAGCACCAGAACGACACACCAAATACACTCATATCTAAATGTTGACAAAATACAAGTTAGGAAAAGCAAACATTTTTGCAAAAAAGTTTCAGTAAGTCTATGGAAAATATCACTTGTCAACAAGTTGCTAAAATGCATTTCAAGGTTCAATTTTGATTATTTGAGGAATTTTTCCAGCCATTCCTACTTTGCCCTGATATAAAATTAATACGCCCAATACTTCTGGAATGTTTAAGCCTTGTTTAATTCCAGCATCAATACCTGCTTTAACATCACCTGTCACTACATTACCTACGGCTGTAGCGGCTGCGTCGGCTAAACCTGCGTTTTTGCAGAAAACTGTTACTGCCTCAGCATCACCAAAACTAAATGCATGACTAAACCTGCCTGAACTTGTTGCCACTCCAATTGGAAAATTGTCAAGTCTAAATCCGAAGCGTTTTGATAATGGTTCATTACCTGCAGCTAAAGCTACATCAATAGGTCTGTCAGAAACTGCAGAAATTTCTCCGCCATCCTCTACAACGGCAACTTTGCAACCGGCTTTTTGCATATCAATAACAGCTAAATCTGCTATAACGCCGGCAACGGCTGCCATGGGTCCAACATTTGCTTTCTGTGCTGCTATTGCCATTAGGTTAGCTACTAAAGGCTCATGAGGTATGAGAGTGGGTTTGAAAGAGTGTAAAAAAGTTTGGTGTGTTTGCATATAGTTTTCGAGTTGTTGATAGTTGTGGGTTATTGATTTTTTAGCGGTTGTTATGCCTTGAGGGGTATCGCTGATTATGTGGCAGACGCTGTCTTTGTATGTATAGTCTTCTTTGAAGAGGTTGTTTGGCAATTTATTTTTCCCGAAGTTTATTATGGGTATGGTTGTTGCGGGTGTTTTCAGTGTTAGAGTATCTAATAGAGTTTATTGCACGCGCAGGGCAGGCGTCTACGCATATGTTGCAGACGCTTCCAACGCATTTTTCTTTGTTGAATTGTATTGACAAGTCTTCAATTACGCTGATTGCTTCTACGGGGCATAGTGCAACGCAAGAGCCGCAGCTAAAGCAGCGGTTGGTATCTACTTCGATAAGTTTAGGTATTGTCACAGTTGCGCCTTTTTGTCGGAAAGCTGACACAATTTTTTCAACTTCTCCGTCGGGAACTTCGAGGACGATTTCGCCGCCTTTTGAGTTAATGTGTGCTGCTAAAATGGCAAATAATACTTTATTTTCCAATATGACCTCTGAAACTAGAGGTTCAGAAACCACGTTTTCATTTAACCGTATGAGAATGCGCGCCATGTTTTTACCGTCCTAACAATTTGGAAACATCCTCAGAGGTTACTATACCTAAGACTTTATGTTCAGAGTCAATTACAGGTAATGCTGAAATGTTATGTTGTGCCATGCGTTTTGAAGCACTCTCCAACGGTTCATCAGGTTTAGCGGTTATAATTTTTCGGGTTTCAATGTCAGAGAGGGCTTTTTTGCTTTCAGCCATTGCGCGTGTGATATCCCAGGAGGTTACTATTCCCAAGAGTTTACCATCTGGGGTTATGACGACTATGTGGTTTACAGATTTTGTGACCATACGTTCGGCAATAATTTTGATTTCTTCATTTTCCATACAGGTAACAGCTGGTTGCATAACGTTGGAAACAAATGGAATTTCCTGTGTTTGTCGCATAGGCTTAAAAACAGTATCAAGTGGAAGCCGTTCTATTGGAGCTGTTAAAGTAAATTGGCTCTCTTCAATCCAACTTTTGAGGGTGTTAGCAACTTTTTTTGCCATCTTTAAACTGGAAAGTGAGCTAACACGAACACGTTTATCATTAACATTTATTATGCCAGATTTTAATTCAGCATATGAAACCTTGCATAATTTTGGTCTATCACGTCGCATAACACTGTAATCAATTACGTCAGTAAAGATTTCTGTATCGCGAATTGCCGTTTTTCTAACTAACCCCTCGTTAAGAATGGGTATAGGTATGCCTAAACCAACATACAATGATGTGCCATAACGAGTGAATGCTGCACCCTGCAAAAATTCTGGAAGCATATTTTTAGCATCGCCCTTAACCATTAAAGTGCCGTCGAGATTTTTAGGACTATGCTGAGTGCCTTCACCTATAATGTATCCTTGACCGCCGCCTAAGAAAATTTTTGTGCCAAACCCAATGGTTTCATAGTCAGGGTCATTCATAAGCGGATTAAGCTCACCTGCACCAGAAAAAGTAGCGTTACGCATACGAGGCAAGAGTTTGCTCATGTATGTATAAATTGTTTCGTCACTACAATTAACTGCACAGTTATAACGCTGATAGCAGTTACGGAAGTTCAGTAAATAAAACTGGTTAAGATCATCTTTAGTTATAGTTGTTTTAATTGCCGTTCTAGGATAACAATCAGTGCCATACGCTGTTGCTCGTAGCTCGACTTCGTTGCCAGCGACTAACTCTTGAATTATATGTCCACCACCGTATTCAAAGGGTTTTTTTTCACAAGAATTTGTCGCACCGACAAATAGATCAGCAGCAGCACCAGGGTGGCAAACTTCTACATCGTTAAGCCATGCGCGTTGAATTTTTATTGGCGGATCAGAATGACCAAGATTAAGAACGGCTCCTGAAGAACACATGGCTCCAAATGTGCCAGTTGTCACAACATCTACTTCTTTGAAGGCAACTTCTACTCCGCTGCTTTCTACAAGTTTTTTCATTTCTTCAGCAGTTAAAACTTGAACATCGCCTTTGAGAATTTTCTGGTTAATCTCTTCAATAGTCCGAGTTTTCTGATTTTGTTTAGACAAATGGCTTTACCTTGGTACCAAACGAAAAGCAACACAAACAATATAATATTTACGCAAAAAATAGTCTCTAAAAGTAACAAACAAAAATGGAAAAAAGGGTTTTACTGCCATTGTTTCCAAGGAATTTTATCCATGTATTCGTTAAGACTACATATAGATTGCCCGGTTGAATCGTTCTTTTTTAGTACATCAACAAGTGCTTCTGCAAGCTGTAAGTTTGTAATAACTGGAACATTGAATTCTACTGCTTGCCTCCGTATAATGTAGCCGTCTGTTAGAATGTCGGAATAGTCTTCTTTATGATTAGTAACTGGCACATTAATGACTAAATCAATTTTTTGTTCTTGCAGGTAGTCAAGAATGTTGGGATTAACTTGGGCATCTCTAACTTTATAAAGAACTGTGGCGTTTACGCCTGAATCATTTAGAACATTAGCTGTATTGGCTGTGGCGTATATGCGGAAGTTCATTTCTTGGAAGGCTTTGGCTATTGGAACAACTCGTTTTTTGTTTTCTTTGTCGCCGCCGATGCTGATGAGTATGGCGCCGTCTTTTGGTGAGATATGGACTTCTGCGGCTTGTATTGCTTTGCTAAATGCGTCAGAAAAGTTTTCGCCTATGCAGGCAACTTCGCCTGTGCTGAGCATTTCTACTCCTAAAACTGGGTCAGCCCCGCTAAGTCGCATAAAGCTGAACTGTGGAACTTTAACGCCTACGTGTGATGTAGCAGTCATGGGGGATAGGTGTATTGTTATTTTTTTACCTAGCATTGCAAGGGTGGCTTGATCTATAAGGTTTATACCACGTGTTTTGCTGACAAATGGCATTGACCTGGAAGCTCGCAGATTGCATTCGATGACATTTACGATGTCATCTTTTACTAGATATTGGATGTTATATGGACCACGGATTTTGAGTGCTTTTACGATGCGCTGTGTGCAGTCTTCTATGTCTTTTTGTACTTCAGGTTTTAATGCCTGAGGTGGAATTGTCATAGTTGCGTCTCCGCTGTGGACGCCGGCGTTTTCTACGTGTTCCATGATTGCCCCTATTAGTACATTATCGCCATCGCTAACTCCGTCGACTTCGACTTCTTTTGCGCCAGTTATGAATTTGCTTATGACCACTGGATGGTCGGGTGAAACTTTGGCTGCGAGTTTTAAAAAGTTTTCAAGTGAAGCATTATTGTATGCTACACGCATGGCACTACCGGAAAGGACATAGCTGGGACGTACAAGTACTGGGAAACCTATTTCTTGTGCAAACCGTTTGGCATCATCTATTGTTACCAGTTTGCTCCAAGGTGGTTGGCTTATGCCTAATTTGTCAAGCAATGCGCTAAATTTGCTGCGATCTTCGGCTAGGTCAACGTTTTCTGCCGATGTGCCGAGTATGTTTGCTCCTAATTCCGTCAGTTTTATAGATAAGTTGTTTGGAATTTGTCCACCTACGCTTGTGATAACGCCGAGAGGTTTTTCTTTGTCGTAAATATCCATGATACGTTCGGTCGTTAACTCTTCGAAATATAGCTTATCCGACACGTCATAGTCGGTACTGACGGTTTCTGGGTTATAGTTTATTATTATGGCTTCTTTTATATCGTTTTTCTTTAGTGCCCAAACTGTGTTTACGCCACACCAGTCGAATTCTACGCTTGATCCGATGCGGAAAACACCTGCGCCAAGTACAATAACTTTGTTTGTGTCGGAAGAGAATGTTATGTCGTCTTCGTCTCCGCCGTAAGTCATGTAGAGATAGTTAGTTTTTGCCGGATATTCTGCGGCTAGTGTGTCGATTTGTTTTACGCAGGGTGTGATTTTGTTGTCTTTTCGGAATTTACGGATAGTTGCCTCGTTAGTGCATTGGCAGACGGCTATTTGTTCATCTGAGAAGCCTATGCGTTTGGCCTCGCGGATAATTTCGATCGCTTCAGTGTCAGCAAGGTTTAGTTTGCGTAGTTTGTCTTCCATGTCTAGTATGTTTTTAATTTTGTTTAAGAAGAATGGGTCAATACCGCTTAGTCGATAAATTTCAGATACGCTTAAGCCCATACGTAGGGCTTTGCTTATTTTAAAAAGGTGTTCATCTGTTGGATTTGTAAGTTCGTCACGAATGTGTTTCTCTGTTTCAGGTTCATAATCTTCAGGGTTGCAAACTAGACCAATTTTGCCTATGTCGAGCATGCGTACAGCTTTTTGTAGAACTTCTTCAAAGCAGCGTCCGATTGCCATAACTTCGCCTACGCTGCGCATTTGTGGTCCTACGTGTCTGTCAGCGTTTACGAATTTTTGAAGATCCCAGCGTGGAATTTTAATAGTAACATAATCAAGGGCTGGCTCGAAACATGCAGTTGTCACTTCGGTTACTTTGTTAATTAGCTCAGGCAGCAAGTAACCGAGAGCAAGTTTAGTAGCAATATAAGCAAGTGGATAACCTGTAACTTTGCTAGCAAGTGCGCTGCTTCGTGACATTCTCGAGTTTACTTCAATAACACGGCACTCCTCTGACTGAGTATTTAGTGCCCACTGTATGTTACATTCGCCAATTATGCCTAAATGTCGAATTGCGTTTATAGAGACTTGACGAATTCTATGGTATTCACGGTTCGTCATAGTCTGTGAGGGAGCAACGACAATGCTATCGCCAGTATGAATGCCCATTGGGTCAAAATTTTCCATGTTACAAATTGTTAAACAGTTATCAGCATAATCCCGCATAACCTCATATTCAATCTCTTTCCAATGACCAACATACTCCTCAATTAACACTTGACCAATACGACTCTGGGCAATGCCCTTTGTAACAGTCTCTTTAAGTTCATCAACAGTATAAGCAACACCACTACCCTTACCACCTAAAGTGAAAGCTACACGAATTATGACGGGGTAGCCAATTTCTTCAGCAATTTGCATGGCAGCCTCTACACTTGTCGCAGACCTACTTTCTAAGGGTGGAACATCAGCTTCAAGCATAGATTGTCGGAAACGTTCTCGGTCTCCAGTATCCTCAATAGCTGAGATAGGTGTGCCGAGAACTTTAACGTTGTACTTGTCAAGAATACCAGTTTTGGCAAGTTCAAGACCACAGTTAAGTGCTGTTTGTCCACCAAAACCTAGCAGAATTCCATCTGGGCGTTCTTTTGCAATAACTTTTTCCACAAATTCAGGTGTGACAGGAAGAAGATACACTTTACCAGAAAGCCGCGGGTCAGTTTGAATTGTTGCAATATTTGGGTTAATAAGAACGGTTTCTATTCCTTCTTCGTGTAGAGCTTTTAGACATTGACTCCCACTATAGTCAAATTCAGCGGCTTCTCCAATTTTAATAGCGCCACTTCCGAGAACGAGAACTTTATGTATCCAATCGAATTTTGGCATTTATTTTGCCTCCATAGTTTTTTTGAATTTATCAAACAACATTTCAGTATCATGCGGTCCAGGTGATGCCTCAGGATGCCATTGAACAGCATAAACTGGTTTAGTTTTATGTCGCACACCTTCAATTGTTTTATCATTAGAGTTTATGTACCATGGCTCAAGGGGTGTTTGTTTTAGAGTTTCCATGTTTATTGCGTAACTATGATTTTGTATAGTGATATAGCAACTGTTGCTAGTCAGGTCAAGAGCCGGCTGGTTTTGAGATCTGTGACCAAATTTAAGTTTGTATGTATCTGCACCAAACGCTAAAGCCAACACTTGGGCACCTAAACAGATGCCCATCATGGGAAGCTTTTCTGCTAATACACGGACAGCTTCTATAGTTTTTGTGTTCTTTTTAGGATCACCTGGTCCGTTGCTAACTAGAATTCCATCAGGATTGTAAGAGAGAATATCGTCAACAGAGGTATCATAGGGTACACGAATAACGTTTATTCCACGTTTGAGCAGACTACGGATAATGCTAAATTTGACTCCACAGTCGATTAAAACAACAGTTAATTTACCATCTACATTATATTTGCACGGTTCTTTAATTGAAACTTCTTTTACTAGATCAGTCTTGTTAGGGTCAGTGATGTTTTGACATTCTTCCAAAAGAGTTTCAAAGTCAGGTTTTTCGTTTTCGTCAAAAAAGTGTAACATGCCAAGCATATCGCCGTTTGTTCGCAATTTTTTGGTTAAACGTCTTGTATCTATGCCATAAATTCCAGGAATTCCTTCATCTGATAACCATTTATCAAGGGTACGTGTAGATGCCCAATGATATGGTTCAAAACAGAGTTCATGTATAACTAAACCTTGAATTTGAATATGATCTGACTCAAAATATCGTGGTAATCCAAAATCTAATTCATTCGAGGGAACACCGTAATTGCCTATCATGGGATATGTTAGAGTTAAAATTTGACCTTTAAATGAGGCGTCAGTTAAAGCTTCAGTGTATCCAACCATGGATGTTGAAAAAACTATTTCGCCGCTTGTTTTATTAGGGGCACCAAAACCTTTTCCGATAAATGACGTTCCGTCCTTGAGAAGAAGAATTGCGGTTTTATTTTTATCTGACATACTATCTTGTGACTCCAAGTTTTAATCTAAGTTTCAATTTGTATCTGAACACTAAGAGCACCCGACCACACATTTGGTGCTTGACACGTTTAATCACCGTTTTAAGGCTTAAACTGTCTGTTCAGCTACTGTTACTATTGGTTATTTTAGCGGCATACTTTTGAGGAGGTAATTAGTACAGGGTGTATCTAATCATTAGTATATGCAAGCGGTTTTTAGTTATCGTTTGTCCCCCAGTTATACACTAAATTATTCTCTCATACCCTTGAGGCTACATTTTTAAACTTTATGACTTATTATTAGATAAAAATCTTTAAATGTGCTATTTGTTACACTCGTATTTTGTTATGACAATAGCTCAAAATGTGCGAGATCATTTACGAAATAAGCCATATTTACTGGAAGCATTGGAGAAAAATATAGTTAACCTAAGTGAGCTATCGCGTCAGATACAAAATGAATTAAAAACTGATAATACAAGTGCTATAAAAGCTGCTCTGAGGCGTTTTTCAGAA
>JAITBW010000129.1 GCA_031283385.1 Nitrososphaerota archaeon | reverse complement strand
AGAACTATTACAGCCATAACAGGTTTAGCTAAAAAAGGCTTAGACGTACTATGTTCAGAAGCTAAAGGAACATGTTCAGAAGATAAAGGCGTAGTACTGTAGCCTATTGGTACATATTGATCGATAGTGCCGCATTCACCTATTATATACAAAATGTCATCAACAGCAACTACACTGTTTAGACCAGGTAACAAGATTGGCATAGGTTTAGCAGTTAACCAAACATCTTCTGCAGGATTATAAATCCAAGTGAACATTTGAACTGTGTCAATGTTAACTGGTTCCATTCCAAATACATAGCCGTTTTTAGGTGCATGCACTCCATATGTTGCTCCAACAAACAGACCATACCCCTTCGTAAGATTAGTAGCTGTTTGTCCTTCACTCCATTTATCCGTCTCTGGATCATAAATTCTAAAATTTAATGGAAGATTATCAACATGCATTGGCTGGTCACATATCAATATCTTGTTATCCACCACTATGCACTCAAATGCTCCATGCAAAACATAAGGGTTGGCTTTTTTTGTCCATGAATTTTTAAGCTGATTATACATAAACATCTCCCACCCAGCATCACTTGAGCATATAGCAAAAATTTGACCATTTATTACCCGAACTGTTGGATATGTTGTACTAACGGGTATGGAAGTTTTGCTGCTCCACGTATCATTAGATGGATTATACAGGTACATCTTTCCATCATAAGTTATAACAAAAAGTTGATTATTTACCACACAAACTCTAGGATTACTTACCTTCGTTGGAAAGGATGCTTTTGTGCTCCATAGATCATTAACGGGGTCGTAAACTTCAACTGCGTCTACGGTTTGAGACACTAATATTGGACCAAAATAAGGCACCTCTCCGCCTATACAGTAAATCTTGTCCTGATAAGTAACAACACCAAAATTGATCCGTGGCGTAGGTATAGACGATAAAGTAATCCACATGTTCGTTTTAGGATCATACCGCTCATTAGTACCAACATGCTCAGATCCATAAACTTTAGAACCTCCAATTGCATAAATTTTGTCATCCAAAACAACAACCCCAAACCATTTTCTTTCAGATGGCATGGATGTTTTTGAATACCAAGAATCTTCAATCAACTCTGATGCTGAAACAGAACTAAGCACTGTTGCAAATGTTCCACTTATGAAACAGAAAAGCAGTATAAAGGGAATAATTTTGTTCATGCTCAGCACGTAACTGTGTTTTGGTTGTTTCTTGATAAAGCTTTCTGTTATCACGATCTTTGGCTCAAAAAAATGGTTAGAGCTATTTTTGATTTAACTTTTACCGTATGTTTAGTTACCTGTTAAACATTTTCTGAAAAAAGCTTCTTTTGTAGGTATGAATTAGAGATACAACTTTGTTAGAGTGTCAGTGCGAGGGTTTTTAGGTATTTGTTCCATAGGTATGCTGCGGCGTATCCTGCGGTGGCTCCGGTTGCTGGTCCCATGAATATTACCATGGCGTCTAGGATGTAGCTTCTTTGTATTATTAGTGGTAGGGTTGGGATTCCTGTTTGTTCAAGTATGGTTGGGGTCATAACGCTTATGCTGTATGTTATTATGCCTATTAGCATGGTGCTTATTGCCATGGCTGTTATGAGTCTGTTGCGGTTGACGCCTTTTGTGGTGCCTTTTATTTTGAAGGTGTATATTGTTGTATCTATTAGGGCTCCGAAGAGTGTTGTTGCTAGGAATGTAAATATTCCTAGGCCTGGGCTGCCTAGGGCTGTTAGTAGTCCGCCGATTGCTCCTGCGTATGTTGCGCCTATGTTTTTTATGAATAGTCCGCTGAGGGCTAGGAGTACTGCTTGTGGTGCGATGAACATGTAGTTGATTGGTGGTGGTAGGAATATGTTTACTACGAATATTATTGAGCCGAATAGTGAAACGGTAAATATGCGTTTTAGTCGGTGCGTCTGTTTTTCCCCTCTGTTATTGTGTATTTGTTGTTGTTTGTATTAAAAAATGTTAATGTAGCTGTTTTTGTTTTGATTTTTGTTGGAGTTTTTGTGGATGTTTTTTAACGATAGCTATAAATTGTGAGTTTGTTATAAGTTGTAGCTATCCTAGTATTTGCTTCGTTAACGTAAAAATTAGGGGTGTAAGTGAAGATTTGAGTACTCATGCGGATGATTTGAAATTACGGTTAATGACTGTTGAGCTTTTGCGTACTGCAAAAAATAAGCGGAATATTACTTATCGTGAATTAGGTACAAAGACGGGGTTGCCTGTTACAGTTTTGAGTCGTTATGCGAAGGGTCATGTTTTGCCTAATACGGCGAGGGCTAAGCAGCTTTGGCGGGTACTTATTAAGCTTGTAGGGTTAGATACTGAGCTTAGAAGTAGGATAAAGTTTGATGATAATGGTTATTTTGATAATACTGAGATTGTTGGGGATCATAATATTTTGCAGCAGGCTGCTAATCATGCGTTGAATACTTTTGCGGGTAAGCGTGTTACAAAGATTTTGGCTCCGGCTGCTGATGGTGTTCCGTTAGCTACGATGGTTGCGAATGCTCTTGGTGTGAATTTGATTATTGCAAAGTATGATAAAAAAGTTGGTGTTAAGGGTTTTCTTGAGGAGACTTTTTTGCTTGGGCGGGATTCGGGTTTAACTGCTACGTTGTATATTCCAAAGGAAGCTATTAAGAAGCGTGATAGTGTATTAATTGTTGATGATTTGCTTAAGGGTGGCGAGACTCAGGAGGCTCTTGTGAATTTAACTAAGAAGGCAAAGGCGGAGGTTTCAGGTGTTTTCTCGTTAATTGCTATAGGTGAGGAGTGGCAGAGGCGGCTTAAGAGTAGTCAAGATTCTCCTGTTGAAGTGGTAACACGCTTAAAGTCCCCTTTTAGTAATTCTACATAATAACCCCCTTTTGATAGGGTAACTTTTTTAACGCTCACGCTTTCCCTTATTTATGGTTAGAGGTATTTTCATGCGTATGATAAAGTGGGAAAATGGTGCAGTATTTACTCCCGATCAGACAAGGCTTCCTCTTGAAGAAGTTACCTTAAAATTAACTACTGTTGAGCAGATGGCTGAGGCTATAAAGAGTCTTCAAATTAGAGGTGCGCCTCTGCTTGGTGCTGCTGCTGCTTTTGGTCTTGCCTTAGGTGCTTACAATTCAAAGGCGCAGTCTGTTTCTGAGTTGTTAGCGGACTTGGACGCTGTGGGGGTAACTATAAAGGAGCAGAGACCTACGGCGGTTAACCTGTTTTGGGCAACAGACCGCGTTTTAAACATGGCTCATGCTTATGGTGGTTTTAGTGTTGACGAGTTACGTGCCGCTGTGCTTGTGGAAGCGCAGAGGATTGCAGATGAGGATGCCGCGCAGAATTATGCTATTGGTAAGTATGGCGCAGAAATAATTGATGATGGTGATACCATTTTGACTCATTGTAACGCAGGCGAGTTAGCCACTGTAGAATACGGCACCGCATTGGGTGTTATCAGGTCTGCATGGGCGCAAGGCAAAAAGATTAAGGTGATAGCTGATGAAACAAGACCCTTACTGCAGGGAGCACGACTTACCGTTTTTGAGCTACAGCGTGACGGTATACCTGTAACATTAATTACCGACAACATGGCAGGATACGCCATGAGCAAGGGCTTAATAGACAAGGTTATCGTAGGAGCTGACCGCATTGTACAAGACGCAGTTTTCAACAAAATAGGCACATACAGCGTAGCCATACTAGCACATGAACACAACATACCCTTCTATGTCGCCGCACCAAAAAGCACATTTGACCTAACACGCAAAGCCACAGACGTTACTATTGAAGAGCGTAAACCTGACGAAGTTACACATATAGGCTGCCAACAAACCGCGCCCAACAACATTAACGTAATGAACCCCGCATTTGACGCAACACCATTAAAATACGTAGCAGGCATCATAACAGAGACAGGCATATACACACAAGAGCACTTCCAAAAATTCAACCCCACATTCCCACTCTAAACAACATGTAACACAAAATTCCTACAACAACACCACTCTCTTTTTTGCTAAAAAAACAGTTATCCCCTAAATAATCTGTGTTTTAAACATAAAATTAAAAAGTATATACACATCCATAAGTAGCTGATTAATTTGAGTGACACTAAAAACGACAATACAACCATAGATTTTCAAACACACGGCAAACTAGATGATAGAGGAGTAATAGTAACTGAGCAAAGTAACATAGACCAACTCTCATCTCGAGGATACGGCATAACCGAAAATAAAACATTAACCCTAACCTTTTACGAAGCCCTATACCTACATGACAAGGGCATGCTCACAGTAAAAAACAAAAAAAACACAACAATCAACTTCCAAACACTACTCTACGCATATCAGGCAATAAACGAAAACGCATGGATCAACTATATAGTATACCGCGACCTTAGAAGCCGCGGATACATAGTCCGAGAAGGATTCGGCATAGGCACAGAATTCCGAGTATACGAACGCGGAACATACGGCAAAGACTCCGCCACATACATGATACTAGGAACACAAGAAGGAAAACCCCTAAACATACAAACACTATCAGACATCTTACAACAATGCCAAAACCAAAAAAAAGAGTTAGTACTAGCCGTCATAAACCGCCGAGGAGAAATAGTATACTACTCCGTCTCACAACTAACATTCAACCCAAAAACACCATAAACAAACATGCCGAAGTAACAACCAAAAATGGGCAACACAACAACCAACTTTTAACCCCTCACCACCACAAGAAACGCAAAAAGGGGTTATTTGCCCAAACCGTAAGGACATACAGTACGACACAAAAAACACTTTATCTTAAACCTTCTATCTTCTATCACAAAAAATTTTGAACAACCCTTTTTCCCAAACGAGCCACGGCTATCTAAAGCCCCAACAGGACAGGCTTCAACACATTTATTACAATTATCACACATGTCAAATTGAACTTTACTATCAGGCAATAGCTCTGCATCCGTAAGAACCGCGCTAAACCACAAAAGATTACCATACTGCAAATTCGTAAGCAAATAATTCTTACCTATAACACCAAGCCCCGCAAGCTCTGCTGCATGCTTAAGCGAAACATGACCAAACAACTCTTTACAACCATTAACAACAACAGTTCTGCCACCCGAAGCACTAACAGCCTTTACCTTATACCCATCCGCCTTTATCCGCTTCGCCACACTTTTCGCCATCTCAGTCATTTTCGTAAGCATAACATTGCGACTAGCAGAATACTCCAAAACATCATCTAAAACCGCCGACGAAAACGCAGCACCCAAAACAACAACAGAACGACAACCCACAAGCACATCTGCAGGCCTAAAACCATCCAAAGCCAAACCAAAATCTTTAGAAGCAGCCACACCCACCACATCTGCTCCAGCACTTATACCATAATCCTTCACAACTTCACTAGTCAACGCCTTTACCATTTATTACCACTCACTCACTTACAAAATACAACATACTCCAGAAACGTAAATAGCTTAACCACATATTTATCCAAAAACTCACAAAATGCCCATGCTATTCTAAAAGTATGAGAGTGTTCACGTTTAGGGAGACGACAGGATTTTTTCATGTTTTTTACCGATTTAGCGGCTCGCTCAAAGAACATGCCCCGTACTTTATCGTGATTTTCAACATTTTGCGACCTT
>JAITBW010000028.1 GCA_031283385.1 Nitrososphaerota archaeon | reverse complement strand
TTCGCGCTTGCTCCAAGTAATACAACAATTTTTGGTTTAATTATTGAAATTTGTTGTACTAAATATGGTAAACAAGCATCTACTTCATCAGGGTAGGGTTTACGGTTTTCTGGAGACGTATGTTTAACAATATTTGTAATATACACCTCTTCACGTTTTATGCCAAACTCGGCAAGAGTTTTTACTAAAAACTTTCCTGCTCTGCCAATAAACGGTCTGCCCGTTTTATCCTCTTCTGAACCAGGGTTTTGTCCAACAAACATAATTTTAGCATCAACTGGACCCTCGCCTGGAACACCATAAGTAGCAGTTTGCCATAAACGACATTTCTTACATTTTTGAACTTGCAAAACAACCTCTTCAAGCGACAAGGTAAACAACCCTATTGCGTATTAACCGTTATCAGAGTCTTAAAAATTTTGTGCGCTTACATCATAAACATACCTTTTGTTTCTACATATGTTTACGTTTCAGCTTTTATGTAAAGTTCAAGCAAATCACGTTTAAATCGTTCTGGAAAATTTTTATAGGCTGAATGTTTTGCCCCCTGATAAATAATCAATTTAGAATTAGGTAACTTATCTGCTAACGTTCGCATATCTTCACTTGCAATGATGCTGTCTTCTGAACCCCAAATTATCGTTGAAGGAAATTTGAACTTAGCATAAGACTGCAACAGTTGCTCTTCAAACACACCGACAGGACCAACTAGCACAAGACCCTTTACTGGAAAACGAGAAGCAAAATGAAGTGCCATACTACCACCCATACTTGTACCTACCAAAACAGGAGATACAAAATCGCCAAAAACATCCTTTATGGCATCATAAACAAAAGATACATTTTTTTCCACATTCCGTGTCTTAGGCTTACAGCGACTTTTTTCGCCATATGGCATATCCAACGCAATGTAAGGAACATGTTTCTCGTCAAGTAAATCAGTTACACCCAAACGCTGCCAGATACCAATATTATACGATAGACCATGTAGAAAAATTATTGGAATACCTGATATCTTATTGATAAGCATAGAACATTTATAGCCATTAATGCTCAACTTTTTCTCCATGATAACCAGCCCCTATGTATATGTTAACTTTACAAGCCCTTAAAAACCTGCTCAATAGTCTAATAAAAAATGTAGCCAATCCATTATTGCATGATTATATGCGTGTAGCTAAATTTACAAGTTTTTCTATATTCAAGTTTGCCCTGTTTATTCCTGGTGATTCAAAAACATTTTGACTGTTTATATCTAAATTAAAAGGCATTAAAGTAGCCACTATTATTAGCGCTATTATGGTAATTATTAGTGTAGATAGGATGAGTATGAATAATGAGTCTTTGTACACAGGCTTATGTGACGAAATTATTTGTGTACTTGGCTGTTGAGTTATTGGAGTAACTGCCGCAGGTTGTGTTGGTATATTTACAGGTGTTCCACAGTTGTAGCAGTATAGTATGTCTTCGGCTAATTGTGTTCCACATTTTCGACAGTATGGCATGTTATTACCTGTTTTAGATATGTTTGAGAGCTAATTTAAGTCTTGCCAACGTAAGGTTATGTCTAAAACAGTTTTGTTTAATAAAAATTTTAATAAGGCTATCGTTTAATGTTTGATGGAGATCTCTAGTTTGCCTGAAAAAGTTTTAGTTACCTCTGCTTGGCCTTACATTAATGTAACTCCACATTTGGGGAATCTTGTTGGTTCTGCCTTATCTGCTGATGTTACCGCTAGGTATTACCGTTTAAAGGGTGATGACGTGTTATTTGTTAGTGGTTCAGATGAGCATGGCACGCCTATTGAGGTGGAAGCACTAAAATGTGGTATAACTCCCAAGGAGTTAACGCAGCGTAATCATGCCAAGGTTTTAGAGCTCTTCAAACAATGGAATATATCATATGATAATTATACTTGTACTGAGAGTTCAGTGCATAAAGAATTCGTTCAAAAAACTCTTCTTGAAATCCAAAAAAACGGCTACATTTTCGAACAAGACACTCAAATGCTCTACTGTGAACATGATCAGCGATTTTTACCTGACCGTTTCGTAGAAGGCAAATGTCCCCATTGCAACGCTGAAAAAGCCCGAGGCGACCAATGCGACATGTGCGGTAAGCTTTTAGAACTCACATCCATAGTAGAGCCCTACTGCATAATCTGTAAAAACAAACCTACAGTAAAAACAACCAAACACTGGTATATAGATCTCACAAAACTATCAGAACCTTTAAGCGAGTATATAAAAAATAATCAACAACTACCGTCTAACGTGAAAAATTTTAGTTTAAACTGGATAAAAGAAGGTCTAAAACCCCGTGCCGTCACACGAGACATAGACTGGGGCATCACTGCACCATTCAAAGGAGCAGAAGAAAAAACCATATACGTCTGGATAGACGCCGTACTAGGCTACATATCCGCCGCTATAGAACAAGCCCAACAGACAACGCAGCCAGAAAAATGGACAGACTTTTGGCTAAATAAAAACGCTAAAACACTATACTTCGTAGGCAAAGACAACATACCCTTCCACACCATAATACTGCCTGCACTACTTATCGCCTCAGGTCAAAACTACAATCTACCCTGGAATGTTTTAGCAACAGAATTCCTACAGTTCCACGGTCAAAAAGCCTCAAAAAGCCAACGCGTCGGCATATGGATAGATGAAGCCATAGAAATGTTCCCCGTAGACTACTGGCGCTTCTACTTAATAGCAAACCGACCAGAAAGCAAAGACACAAACTTTACCTGGAACACATTCACAGAAAAAATAAACGCTGACCTAAATGACACCTTTGGCAACTTTATACACCGCACCCTCTCCTTCATAAACAACAAATTCGAAAACACAATTCCAACACCAACTAAACTCGACGCAGACGACCAAACTATACTTGACACAGTCAAAACAAAAGTACAACAAACCGCAAAAGAAATAGAAACCGGCAACCTACAAGCCGCCGCTAACACCCTCATTAGCATAAGCAGAATCGGAAACCAATACCTAAACATCAAAGAACCATGGAACATTATGAAAACAGACAAAGAAAAAGCAGGCACAATATTCTATGTCGCCACACAAATAGTCAAAGCCGCAACAGTCGTATCAGCACCCTTCATACCCCAAACAGCACAACAAATATGGCAAACCCTACAACTACCACAAAATATTAACACATGGAACGACGCAACCACACCCATTGAAGCCGGGCACAAAATCACAAAACCCACACCATTATTCCATAAAATCGAAACTGATGAAACAAAACTAGACGAACAACTAGCAGAAATCCGCTCAAAACTCGGAACCCTGCAAAAATAACTCAAACAGCAGGATTACACATGACCCTTCAAATACGCGCTGATCTCCATGTGCACACAACATATTCAAACGATTCTTTAATCACTCCAAAAGACCTTATCTATTACGCCAAAAAAAATGGACTTAACGCAGTTGCCATTACTGATCATAACTGTTTGACTGGAGCAATTAAAATCGCTAAAGAAACTACAGATTTTCTAGTGATTCCTGGCATGGAGGTTTCCAGTAGTGAAGGTCATATTGTTGCGCTAAATATTAAAGAGTCCATTCCACGGGATTTAACTGCTGTAGAAACAGTAGAGCGCATTCACGCGTCAGGAGGTGTGGCCATTGCATGTCACCCATATGTTTACTTTAAAGGATGTCTAAGAAACGCCGTTTGCGACGCGTTTGACGCTATAGAAGTGATTAATGCACGAGCTTTTCCGTTTCAACACAGCGTTAAGAAAGCCGCAGAAGCTGCTGAAAAATTTAACCTTTCCAAAGTAGCAGGCACAGATGCACATTACGGTCCCCA
>JAITBW010000096.1 GCA_031283385.1 Nitrososphaerota archaeon | reverse complement strand
ATTAAAAAGCGCGTTAATGGCACCGATGTTTTATAGCTGAAAATGTTATAACAGAAGATGAGTTGGCAATAGCCTTAAAAGTATTGAAATGTCTCTACATTATAGGGAAAAGTGAGTTTTATGTGGCGTGTTTGTGCTTATTGTCGTATGTCAACAGAGTGGGATGGCCAACTGAACTGAACAGCTTGGAAAATCAAAACAAAAATACGCAGAGCGAACTAAAAAGCGATAAAAAGGCAAATATTTGCAAACGACGAAATTAACGATTGGACTTTTAAAGTACCTTGTGTTAGAATAAATATAATCCAAGTAATTATCTGAAGGGAGTCAATATGGCAATAGCACTAAACCAAAATGACGTTTATCAAAATATTAGGGAGATTATCTTAACCGCTCGCTGTGGCATTAAAAAAGCGGTTGATTTTTCTATGGTTCAGGCGTATTGGCAAATTGGTAAACAAATTATGGAGGCTCAAGGTGGCGAAAACAGAGCCGAATACGGTGCACCGCTTTTGAAGTTTTTGTCAGAAAGATTAACGGTTGAGTCCGGTGTTTCGTTTGATGAAACTAATTTGCGTAAAATGCGTCAATTTTATAGCGTTTTTCAAATTCGAGACACACTGTGTCCTGAATTGAGTTGGTCTCATTATAGACGGATTATGCGAATTCCAAGCGCAAGCGAGCGAGAGTTTTACATCAAAGAATGCGCCGCGTGTAATTGGAGCGTTCGTCAGCTTGAGCGACAAATAAATACGCTTTATCACAAAAGATTACTCGCTTCAACGGACAAGGATATTGTTCGCAACGAAATTCAAACGTTAGAGCCAAAAGAAATGCGGGATTATATCTTAAAAGACCCTTATCTTTTAGAATTTTTGGAATTAAAAGAAAATAAAAAACACCATGAAAAAGAGATAGAGCAAGCTTTGCTTGATAATTTACAGGAGTTTTTGCTTGAGCTTGGCAAAGGCTTTTCATTTGTTGGTCGGCAGAAACGCATAACCCTTGATGGTGACCATTTTTACATAGATTTGGTTTTTTACAATTATATTTTGCGGTGTTTCGTCGTGATTGATTTAAAGACAGGCAAGCTCACGCCTCAAGATATAGGTCAGCTTGATTTTTATGTTCGCTATTTTGATGATAAAATACGCCAAGAGGGCGATAATCCGACTATTGGGCTGATACTTTGTGCTGATAAAAACGAAAGTGTCGCGAAATATTCGGTGCTGAATGATAATAAAAATCTATTCACGTCAAAATATTTGACATATTTGCCGACGGAACTTGAATTGAAGACAATTATTGATGAAGTAAAAGAGATAACCGCGGAAAGCAATAAATCGGAAAAGCCTTAAAAAATGTTGAAATGGTAATAATATCGCGTGGAAAAGTGAGTTTTATGCAGCGCGTTTATGCTTACTGTCGTGTGTCAACAGAACCATGAACACTTAAACATTTAGTGAGTTATGGATTATGGTTTTTTGACGTACAACGACTTGTTATCTATAAGCATTTAAAAAAACTGTTTGAAAGTAGCGAATTGAAAAATGCTTGAATGGTACTCAATAATTTTCTGATACGCACCAAGATACATATGTTATCTGCTGTTTCACACGTAGAGTTTAAAGCTGTTTCTTATTTTAGCCCTCAACATGTTTGTTCAATTTTTCCTCTAAATGTTTCATTTTACTTCTGAAATAAAAAGACAAAATACCACAAACTACACCCACAACACATACACAGATAATCACAATATCCCTCAAATTATAACCATTACCATTAGACAAACCACTATTACCACCGTTAGACCCAGAACCGCCACCATTACCGCTAGAACCATTGCTACCATTAGACGGCCCGTTATCACCTGAGTCAGACCCACCAGACGACCCACCACCACTACCCGAGGGGTACACATCATTACCCTCTATAGTAGTCGTATTACCTGAAATCACACCACCAACCCAACTAAAATTAGCGTAATCACCACCAATATATACACCACCACCATATTCAGCGGTGTTACCAGAAATCTCACCACCAAACATACTAAAAACAGCCCCACCTAACCCAGTACGTACACCACCCCCAGAACCCTGCGCACGATTATTGGAAATCTTGCCACCATACATCTCAAAAACACCAGAATCGATACGTACACCACCACCAACACCAACATATCCAAAAGGATTAAACCCACTAATAAAAGCCGAGTTATCTGAAATCTCGCCATCATACATAACAAGCACACCCTTATTACTAACATGTATTCCGCTGCTACTGCCACCACTTACTATGATGCCATCAATCTTTAACGCTCCACCATCAACATAAATAGTAGCTTCACTTGCTACACCGCTAATTAACTTGTAAAAACCAGACGACCTATCACTTGTTAGAGTGATATCTTTGTTATAAGGGATCGTAATAGCAGACTCTGTTAGAGTTATATCGTTGTCTAAGGCAATAATAGTTTCTTTCGATGATGATGCATTGTCTATAGCGTTTTTAAGCTCAGATTCATTTTTAACATGCACAACATTATCCCAAAAAGCCCCACTAGAACAATTCAGAAACATGCCTGCAAATAAAGAAGAACATAATGCCGCCACTATAAACAGTAGAGAAGCAAAAACTAAAGTCTTTCGTTTAGAGAGACACCGTAAACCATACTTGGCTTTAATGTTCCTGTTCATACAGACATCCTTTTCGTATGTATCAATAAATTTAAGCTAAGTCGCTACATATATGACTTATTCTATAATCGAAAATGAGAACAAGAAATTATCAAAAGCAGAAAAAGATCACTTATTAACATTTTATTAAAGTATGCTGCATGGTGGTGTTATGAAAAAACCTTTTATAATGTTTTGTTGTTATACCTTTTGGTATGTGGTGCTTTGGTGTTCCACTGTAGAGTTTACTCGTTTGCTTTAATAGTTTTGTTAGTGGGACTTTCTTTTTCTGCGTTTTTAGGTGTTGTTGAAGCACAGGAAACTACTTTCTCGTCTGCGGATGTATTTGATGTTCCTGCTGCTTGTGGGACAATACGTTTCTCAGTTAACGGCAGCTATAGCAGTGCTGTTTTAGATGGTGACTTGTGGGTTTTTAATAATTTATCTCTTAGTGGATCTCGTTTTTCTGGCACTTTAAAATTTTCAGCAAAAAACTGCAATGTTACTATACACTCATTTAACCCAATCCGCAACATAGGTAATGGCTCTTATAGCTCATGCTCTATTCGATACACCGTTGAGGGTGATAATGGTGAACAAGTAATAAATTTAGGCAGTAACCCGTCTAGTCCTTCGCATCATAGCGAGTGGACTGTGGTTAATCAAAACAGCATATTTTTCGGCGAAGGAAAAACTTGGAAATTACTGCCAGATGACACAGTTATAGTTAAGAACCTCTCTGGCACGTTAAATGTTATGCGCTATAGTTATGGCTACCCTGTAGATAACCGAGCATTCTATTTACGCCACTCGATAAGCATCTCAACAGGCATACTAGTTGCCATAACAATTACCGCTGCAACAATTATAACAGCACGACATAACAGACAAAAACATCAGGAGACACTTAACTGATGGTCTGGGAACTACCCGTAAACATAGTTATACCCATATACTTTACCGCCGCCATAACCGGCGCCGCTTTAATTGCAAAGTTTACACGAAATAAAACTAGACGAATTAGCAACTTACGCCTTTACATCCAAGTATTCGCTGTAATAGCCATATTCATGGGCCTCATAATAGGCCCCTTTGGCCTGCCCCGATGGGCACCGTTAGGCGTATCACCACGCGACAGACTATTAGGCGCTGACATTTTAGGCAACCAGTTACCCGACGGCATAACTCTTCCCGTTCTCGCATGCTATTACCCCAACGGCAGAACAGTAACCTGCCCCGCATGGCAACTACAAGCCTACATTTTCCCATTCTGGAACTACCCACGAGGATATGAAGCTACTTACTCCACATTAGGCATAGAAAAAATAGGCATAGTAATAGGCTCCCTACTAATAGCCTCCTTACTATTCGGCCGCACATTCTGCGGCTGGCTCTGCCCCTTTGGCCTATTCCAAGACATACTATCACGCCTAAGAAGCACAATAAAATGGAAACACCGCTCATTTTCTGACGACACAAACAAAAAACTAGGGCAGTCAAGATATATCATAATAACAATTTTCCTAATTTTAAGTGTAATCTTCGGATCCTACTACATATTCGGAACCGAACTCATACCAGGCACCATAGCCGGCGGACCAGGCGGAACAGAAGCCGGCATAGTAAGCAGCATAAATGAACCCTACTGCCTAATATGCCCCATGCGACCCCTCTGCTCTCTAATAGAAGCAGGCATAGGCTCTATGAACTTCAGCTACATATCACAAATAGTCTACGGCCCCCTAGGCATAATAGGCGGATACTATTCCAGCATAAGCCTAACTGTACTAATAATAGTAATAATACTCTCCCTAGCATACCGACGCGTCTGGTGCCGCATATGCGCCGTAGGCGCACTAACAGCCCTCTTTAGCACCACAACACCCCTCAAAAAAATAGCCCTAACAAAACTAGAAAAAGACGAACAAAAATGCACAAAATGCGGCATATGCAAACGAGCCTGCCCAACACAAGCAACAGACATGTACCACAAAAAAGGCGGAGACGTCACAGACTCCAAATGCATACTCTGCGCCAGATGCATAGAAATATG
>JAITBW010000020.1 GCA_031283385.1 Nitrososphaerota archaeon | reverse complement strand
GCGGATCATTTATGTGGTTGGTCAGCGTAATGTCGTATTTTGTGGTATCAAAGGGAATTACGTTTGTTACAAATGATAAGGCTTCTTCTTGATTTGATTTTGAAGTTGCTGCATAAGTGATGGGCAATGCTGCAAAAAAGCCTATTAGTGCTACCAACAAAAGAATTGTTGAAAACTTTTTGATGTACCTCATTTTTCATTCCACTCCTCCTATGGTATATTCCAAAAGTATGGTGTGGTGCCGAGGGCAGGGTTTGAACATGCGACAACTCGGTCTTCAGCCGAGCGCTCTCCCAGGCTGAGCTACCTCGGCACGTTTTTACGTGCTTTTTCTTTACCTCGGAACATTGGATGTACCGTTGTAAACTGAGAGCGTTATCATTTACGTTTTCTTAAGAATATTAAGTTTTCCTTTACGTATACCCATTCAAAGCCCTGTTCTAATAGTGTTACCGCTTCATATTGTTTGTTTACTGTTATTTCGGTATAGATTTAAAGATGGGTAGTTGTTAACGTAAAAATGTTGGTTTTTCTGTTTATGTTTGATGTATTTTTTCAAGTATTCTTGGTTTGTGTTGTTGTTTATTTGGTGATAAGGGGGAAGGCTTTATGAAAGGGAGTTATGTATTCAGTTTTTAATTGGACCGTTAGTCTAGTTGGCTAGGACGTCGCCTTCACACGGCGAAGATCACCGGTTCAAATCCGGTACGGTCCACCAGCCTTCTTGCTTATTTCTGTTTCTTTTATCTGGTTAGCTGTTGTTGTTATCTTGGGGTGTTTCTTGTGTAGTAGTGATTGTGGGGTTTGTTGTCGTTGTGTCTTCTTGTGGTTTTTTGCGTGTGAAGAGTAGGCTTGTTGATTTTACGATTTGCGGTAGTCCTATTAGGTCTTCAATGATTAATAGTATACGTGCGATTATGGCAAATGCGCCTGCTGTGACTAGTGGGACGCCTAGTAAGCCTAGTATGCCTGTTATTCCTATTTCTTGTACTCCTAGCCCTGCGGGTATTATGGGTATAAATGCTAATGCTGTAACTAGTGGGTGTATTAGGAAGAACGCTATCCAGGGTACAGTGGTTATTCCAAAGGCTAAGCCTAAGAACCACCATTCAAATCCTTTTAGTATCCAACATAATAGTGTTAGGGCTAGTATTTCTGGGATGGCTTTTTTGGTGCTATGCGCGCTTTCTTTGTATTCTTCAAGTTTACCTATTAAGCCACCTGTGAATCTTTTTATGAAGCGTATGTTTGCGATTTTGTTAAATATGTTTATGGCTTTTTTTGACCAAGTAAAAAGTGCTAGAACTATAGCTCCTAGGAGCATTAGACCTATGCCAAAGCCGGCGATTAATATGCCTACGTTTATACCTGCTATTGTTTGTGGGAACATTTCATTCCATGTTGCTGTTGGAACGAATTTGACTAGATAGATTACTGCGCCTATGCCGCCTGCTACTTTTATGAGGAATTCTATTGTTTGTATGCCTAATATGGTGGAGAGGCTTTTTGATGTTGGTATATTTTGGTCTCTTAAGTAGACAGGAGTTAGCATGTATCCTGAGCGTCCAGGGGTAAAGTCGCTTGTTAGCATGCCTGCGTACTGGGCGAGTAAAGTTTTTCTAAATGAAGTTTTTATGTTATCTTTAGCTAGAACTCTTTGCAGTCGAAATGCAAATAAAACATTTATTCCAAAGTACATAAGAAAAGCAAGTGCCAAATATCCAATTTTAATGCTCTTTAATACCTCAAATAATGACAAGCCATCATCTGTTTGAGATGAGGATATATACCATAATAGTACTGCAAACATTATAACTATAACTATTATCTGAAGAAAAATTTTTAAAAATTTAGATGACCTTGCTTTTTTTCCTTCATCACGCTGTACTGTTTGATTAAGCATAACGTTAAAAATAATATAGTAAGTTAAATGCTTTTATGTAAAATACTGAAAAATAGCCAAAGTTATATACTTCTTTTAGTTATGGTCTAACGCACTCAGCTTTTGGTCTATATGGTCTTTTCCTTGTTCTTCTTCTATGATGATATGCGCACTCATTTATTCGCATTAACATCCAACTAGTATCCTGATAGACGCATCCACAGGGCAATCGCGTAACTTCTTGCTCATCTACACTATCGTTGGTGTTGTCTGCTTTTTCAGCACTAACCATTCTTATCATTTCAACAAAGTATGCTCTGATTAATTAATTGATTGATTAATTAATTTTGATTAACTGACTGAAAAACTGTTTAGCCGTATATTGAAACTTGTTACATTCCGTTTTTTAATGTTTAACATGTTTATTTGCTTATTTGCTTTTGCTTAAAGATAAATATGTGTATGTAATTTTTGCACGTTAAAGGAGATATAACGTGTGTCTGTAGCGCAAAGAAAATATTTTACAGAAATTGCAGCATTAGCCGAAAAAATTGTTTCAGTAACGACTATTAACGGTAAAAGTTTCACAGGCACTCTAATCGGTATTAACCCAGATAACCTAAGTTTGGTGTTAGCGGATGTAAAAGATGAAAGCGGTAACATAGTAAACCGCATATTTCTAAACGGTTGCACAGTTGCACAGCTTTCTTCTGCAGAGAAATCATTTGATCTTAAAGCCCTTGCACAGCGACTAGAAAAAGTATTCCCAAGAATGGTTAAACTCTACGAAGATCAAGGATTTATTTGGGTAATGGAAAAAGTGAAATTAACCGACCACGGCATCACTGAAGGTTCCGGACCAGCCGCCGAGAGAGTGCAAAGAGTATATGACCTATTCATTAGTGAAACAAAAGCTTAACAGTGAAAACAATAAATAAAAATTAAATGAACCAGCGTAATTGCTGCTCCTCTTTCTTCTTTTCTTCTGGAACATTTTTAGTTAACCCAAAAACTTCAAGCACCTGCTTAATTTCTTCACACGTCTGCTCAATATTATCAAGATCAACTTTGAAACTTAAAAACTCAAACAACATTAACAACGCATAACGCGCAGCATTCACATCAGGATTCATACCCGGCGTATCAACAAGCAAAGAGAAACCCTTCATGTCATACAACTTGGCAAGACCAATACTTATACCCGCAATACCAAAAACATTCCCAACCATAACTTTAGTACCCAGATCTAAAACAGTTTTCATAGTATCAAGATCCGTCGCAGTACTATAAATACCCGGAACCTGCTGTATCTCCTCTTTCTTAAAACCACCAATTGAAATAACAAAATTACAACCTAAATCTCGCACAAAATTCAACACTTTACCACATAACTCATACTGCCCAACAGTTGTTAAAGCTTGAGTATTACCATACCAAATAATCAAATCCCTGCCGCCATTTGCCTGCTTGACATAGTAAAGCTCATTGATAGGCGAATGCATACTACCGTCTTGAGTGGTTACTGCAAAATCTTGAAAACTTGACGTAATTATTCGAGCAAACATTTTAGCTCCCAATTCCTTAATTAAATGTAAAGACGCAATGTTAGCTACAAATCCAATGCCCGGCAGACCTTCAATTAGTATTGGGTCGTTGAGTTTGGGTTTTTCAATTATGTCAATTATAACAACCATTATGCGGTAACCTTTCGTGCAAAATATGGTATACTGATGTAATAAAGATAGCTCTGCGATAAGTTATAACTGTTCAGTTGTTTATGTGTTAATTATCGTGTGTTAGTGTTATTTTTTTTGAAATATTTTTCTGTTGTTGGGTATGTATTTTTTTGTTTTTGTAGGCGTAAGGATAATATACGTAATTATGTGTACAAGCTGTTTGAGTGTGGTGTTGGTATTAAAAGTAAAGTTAGTAGCATTGGGTTTGTTAATAAAATTCAAGAGAATGTTATGAGTATAAAGCGTAGGGAGATTGCTAGGCTTTTAGAGGAGATAAAGGCTGCTGATTGTGTTATTTGTGGTGGGTCTGGGCGGTCGCTTTATTCTTTGAATGCTGCTATGAGTCAGATTGCGTTTAGTCGTGTTGGTTGGCGTAATAAGGTGGTTTTGACGCCTGATGATCCGGGTTTTCCTGGTCGTGACATGTATGATGCGGCTTTTGATCTTGCGCGGCGTTATAAGAAGACTTTGCTTTTGATGAATTCTGGTAGTGGTTATAGTGATGATCCTCTAGTTATGGCGCGTGATTTGGGTAGGTATATTGAGGAGACAAATTCGTCAAAGTTTTCTATGGGGTTGCTTACTTCTTCTTATAGTTCGCCCTTAGCTGAGGTTACAAATAAGTATGGTGTTACGGTTCTTTTGAAGGGGCGTGGTAAGTCTAAGCCTTCGTGTACGTATAGTGAGACGGGTATGATGGGCGATATTTTTGAGCTTGGTACGCTTCAGTTGTTAAATAGTATGATTGAAGTTATTTTTCGTAATCTTGAAGTTAATGATGTTTATAACATTTGTAATGAAGAGTTTCAAAAGATAGGTGAATTGATAGATTCAAATGTTAATAGTGACACTTATGTTAAACTTGTTGATTTAATGGAGAAACGCACTAACGTTTATCTTGGCGGAAAAGGAACGGGTAACGAAATAGCTAAAATGACTGGCGTACGCCTATTTCACCTTAAAACTATTTTTAGCGATAATATTTACATGACACGAGGCGTAAACACTCCACATCCACGTTCTGGCGATCTTGAAATTCTTGTTTCATATAGCGGCGAAACCCAGCCTGTGCTCCTCTGGGCAGATGCAATTAAAAAATTCGCCGGCACCGTATTTGCAATTACCAGCAATAAAGACTCTCCACTAGCAAATAAGGCAGACCTTAAAATTATAATAGAAGAAGAAAACAAACCAAACACGCCACGACGTTTCTACACACGCGCCGCCTTTGTCCTAAGCCCTCTATCTATAAAGCTAGCCGAACGCTTAGCAGAACGCGGACTACAACTCCCAGAATACCTAATCAGCTGGTACCACTCCGTAACACAATAAACAACCCCCATAGCAACTTGGCTCTGAATACCTGTGTTTGTTAGCAGTTGCTTTCTTTTAGCCAGAACGGTTTTCCTGATAAAAAGTTTGTTAAGAAAATCTTAAAGTCCTCATCTTTATCATATACGCCATTGTTGACGATTTCGCTATTTGTAAGAATCGCAAGATCTGTTTTGAACGCTTTAGCTATGAGCTCTGAAACTCCAACATTTTTTCCTCTATCTGTGTCTGCTAATTTTTCTTTTAGTAGCGCGGTAGCGTTTGTGTTTTTGCGGAAAACTTCCACAACCCACTTATCCCCTTCAATATACGGTCCTGCGGTAACTTTACTGTTTTTTGAGTATTTAGACAGAAACTTTGTACACTCATTTGAACGTTCCAATGGCGGACCATAATGTTTTTTGGTAACAGCAATATTTTGTTGCTCTAACTCAAACATGAAAATACTAAAGTTTTTTTCGTTACTCCAAACAGCCTCTCTTAACACTTTGTAATCATAGAACTCTAATAATTTACCTAATGAACGCTTTGACCTGTAAAGTTGACCCCAAAGCACATCAGGCACCGCTTGCATATCGCTATTGGTAACTAGAAACAGTATTGATGAACCATAATTATCCAGCTTCTGCTCTAAAACCTCTGCCGAAAACGCGCTCTGCTTTGGCGTAAAAAAGAAATCTTTACTTGGATTTTGCATAAACGACCTAGCTGCTCCAATGAAATTATACAGTTTATCTAACTGAACAGCTGACGCAACATTTCGTGCCCTATCTACAGGATCAACAATTACTAAAGGCTCCGAAAACAACCCTGATAACTCTGCTTCTTTACCCTGAAAGTGCTGCTCAGGATCAATTACAACACGTTTATTATAATTTGCAAATGCCTGAACTGTTTGAACAAACGAGCCATATGTTAGAATTAATAACTCACATAAATAACCGCTAAAGCCTCCCACTTTTATCTCTGCCCCATAAACACCAATACCCTGCATGAACTGCTTAAGCAACCGCACCTCCCCCCGAGTGTCAAGAGCCAAATGCTGCTTAATATAGTCCGTATGATAAGGTGTCCTATCCGTTGCACTTTTCCACTCACTAGGCTTAGCATCATAACACGGAACAATATCTACCCGAAAACCATCTATAACTATCTCAAGATAAGGATGCTCAGCAAACCGCTCAGTAACCTCCACTGCATCCATAGAAACGCTTCTGGCAATTTTTAAACCCACTTCACCTAATTTCCCACGAGGAATACAATCCGGCAAACGCATGAAAATGTCAATATCAGGATTCCCCTTCAACCACGTATCCTTAGCTATTGACCCTTCAACTCGAACAATTGCACTTACAGATTGCTGCCTACAGGCCTCCAAAATTCTCTGCTCTAACTTTACCCTTAAAGCTTCCACTTTTCTATAATCTTCAGAGGTAGGCGTAATTTCCTTTAAAACCTGAAAATTTAAAGCTTCCAGTTCAGCTCGCATACCACTCGCTTCATTCTATGGGCAATATTCCTTTAACGTTGTATAAGTTGGACCCATCTCTGAGAGCTTGCTGCCTTTTAACCGCAAACTATTTGCCTTTATAGCTCCAAACTCATACTCTTTATGACGCGTAACAAAGTCAACTAGACGTTGCTTATTTGTCCCTGAACTAACTCTGGCAATGGTTAAATGAGCGTTGAAACTTTCAGGCTCTGGTGTAAAACCTAAATCATGAAGCATAGGCTCAAGTTGTTCAAATATACTTTTTAACTGCTCAGCTCCCAATGTTATTCCTGCCCAAACAACTCTTGGATAATTTACTGTTGGAAAAACACCTAACCCTTGAAGCTGAATAGTAAATGGAGCAAACTTTGTTTTCTTCATAACTTCATAAACTTTGTCAACCATATCTAACTCTATGTTGCCAAGAAACCGCACAGTTATGTGAATATTCTTTGGCGAAACAAGCCTTAGGTCAGCGTTAGTTTGCATCAACAGTTTTTGAACTGCCGCTATTCTATTTATTAAATTTTCATTCTGTATGTCAAAAGCAATAAAGCTTCTTATTTGTCCAGACATTTTCTTTCTAACATATTCTATAACTATCCCTCATAAAAGTTTTAAGCAAAAAACAACAAAAAACCACCAATAAAACACCACATAAGCCTAAATGTCATCTAAAAAATGTCACTCACAGCCTGAAGATAGAGAGCAACAATTTATCAAACAGAAACACCTCTAAAATACCTGAAGAAAAAAAGAGAGTAAACTTTTGGAAAAAAATGTTTTACAGATAAGGAAAGACATAAAAAACTCTGTAACGATTTATAACTGTGGCAAGGGCTGAAAGCAAGTCTCTTGTTTTTTGTTCTTGTCACCGTGGGTGAGCACCACCAACCAACCACCCTCACCCACGTCTCCTCTTTGTTATTTGATTGTGAAAATTATCAGCTTTTTGTTTCATTAACTATATAATTAAGTCGGTTACTTCTTTACAACAAAAAGGGTTTGTTATGAACGATAATAAACTTGTTATAGGTTTAACCGGTATGCCCGGTGCTGGTAAAACTGTTTTTGTAGATGCTGTTGTTGCTGTTGGTTATGTTAAGGTATCTATGGGTGATGTGATTCGTGAGGAGACTATGCGGCGCGGTTTAGAGTTGAATCCGCAGAATGTGGGTAGGGTAATGTTGGATTTACGTAAGACGGGTGGAGATAATGTTGTGGCTGAGTTATGTGTGCCAAAAATTGTGGGGCATGTTAGTGATAAAATTGTTATAGATGGCTTGAGAAGCTTAAGTGAGGTTAACGTGTTTAAAGCGAATTTTGTTGGGTTTAAATTGGTTGCTGTTCATGCGGCTTCTGAGGCGCGTTTTGAGCGTTTAAGTCAACGTGGTAGAAGTGATGACCCTGAAACTTTTGACATGTTTCTTGAGCGTGATATGCGAGAGTTAAGTGTTGGTTTAGGTAATGCTATTGCCTTATCTGAGTATGTATTGGTTAATGATTCTAGTATAGAATCTTTTAAAACTGTAGTGGAAAAGTATTTGGAGAAAGTTGAGGCGAAATGGAAACAGTAACTGTTCATATAGATGTAGATGTTAACCCTACGGAGGATGAGGAGAAAGTAAAGAGGGCAATTGCAAATATTCTATGTAAACCCGTTTTTACTTCTGAGCCGGCTTTTCAAGGTTACAAGTTAAAAGTAACTGCTCATGGTCAAGAGTCTTTGCTTAATTTTCGTAATTTATTACGTAATGACCGCGTATGTGATGCCGCACGAAAAGTCTTAAACCGTGCAATACGTGACGACGATAACAGAATTAGTTTTTACATAAACAAACAAGTAGCCTACGTTGGACATGTTAGCTTCTCTGAAAAAAACGCCGAGTCTCCTCTTGGACCTATACATGTAGTTATTGAAACTGCAACACCTAGACTGCTAATTGATTGGCTCACAGAAAAAACAGATAAAAAGTGAACAGATTGGCTGAGCGGACATATGTTACAAACACTGGAGCCGTTCTGTTAGGTAACTATGTTGCATGTGATGCTTTTAGTGCTGATAGACCATTACGGATTGTTACTCATGCGCATGCAGATCATCTTTTGGGGTTGCGGAAAAGTATTAAGCAGTGCGAAAAAGTTTTGATGACTCCTGCAACTCGTGATCTTGCTGCTATTGTAAATCCAACTTTTAAACTTAAAAACGACAATATCCTCACGCTTGATTATGGTAAACCTTTCAAGTATGCCGACGACGATGAGGTGGTTACGCTTTTAAAAGCTGATCATATCATGGGAGCCTCTCAAGTGTTAGTAGAAGACGCAGGTGGGGGTAGAATTGTTTATACTGGCGATTTTAAGCTTGAGGGTACTTCTGCTATTGACTGTGATGTTCTGGTAGTTGAAGCTACTTATGGTACTCCAGCCTGTAGACGTAATTTTGATGTTGACATAAATGAATTGTTGGTCTCTATGATTGAGCGACGTCTACGGGGTGGTACTGTTTACATTTTTGGTTTTTATGGCAAATTGCAGGAAGTTATGCAGCTTCTACGAGACGCATACGTGGAAGTTCCATTTGTAATGCCAAATACAGTATATGAAGTCTCCAAAATTTGTAACAATTATGGCATGAATCTTGGGAGCTTAACTCTTGATACCAGTAGCGAAGGTCAAGAACTTCTTCTTGGCAATTTACCCTGCGTGGCCTTCTATCATACTAACGCTCGTTTTAAAACAGGCTTAAGAAATACTCGCATACTCGTAAGTGGCTGGGAATTCCAAAACCCCTGCCGACAGATAAGTGAACACGAATATCTAGTAGCCCTTAGCGACCACTCTGACTTTGACGACTTGATAGAATATGTAAAACGTTCTAAGGCAAGACAAGTTATAACAGACAATTACCGATCATCACATGGAAAAGTATTAGCACATGAAATAACAAAAAGATTAGGCATACCCACAGCAGCTCAACCCTTAGGCAAGGGTCAAACAACACTTGTATAGTCTCTACGTGTTTTTGAAAACAATTTAGCCGTATTTTTTTTACCTACAGTGATCGTTGCATTCTTGTTCAAATTCATAAATTAAGCTCACCCACACATTTAGCTTTAAATCTACATAGCGAGGTTGTTTACTATAGCTATATGAAGAAGATGGGAATCAAAAAACTGTAACATACATATTTTGATAAAACTGTTAAAACATTCTTTCAAACTAGTAATCATCAAATATCTTAATTTCAGATAATAATTGATTAACAGGCTCTCTTTGATACATAAAAGCTTAACAATATCTATAACGCAGTATTGAGTAAGCAACTTGCTAATTACAGAAGGCTATTAAGTTGAGAAGTAACGAAATTAAAACAGGAGTTGAACACGCACCTCATCGTGCATTACTTAAGTCCTTAGGTCTAACTGATGATGCTTTAACTAAACCTTTCATAGGGATAGCTAATAGTTACAACACTATTGTACCCGGTCACATACATTTGCGGAC
>JAITBW010000118.1 GCA_031283385.1 Nitrososphaerota archaeon | reverse complement strand
TGTGGGAGGTTTCACGTAATGCTGGCTCTAAAACTGTTAACTGGCACTTTACAACTAAGAATGCAAGAGGAAAACTCAAATTTCTCTACCCTAAAATTTAATTGTGTCAGAGTACTACTAGTAGAAAGAGAAAACTCTAACGCATCCTCAACCCCCATCATCCTAGGCGGAGTATACCCAGTCAATCTATCCAAAAATACTAAAGCCCCTTTATAAGGCGTTAAACACAAATAATTAGCATAACCAACTCCCTCCCTAAGTGTGTTAACAGTGTCTACGGACGTTGGGTACCAGAAAAAAATATTCACAAGCAATGCCGCTAACACTGAAGGAATAGTTCGTTTTATCATTAAAGAAACTAGAACACCTATACCTCCGCAAAACATTAAAACCAAAAATACAACAGGTAAAACAAAAAAAGAAGCCTTTAAAACAAGCCAAAACTCAGGATAAAAAGTAAGCCCCACAAAAAAAGTAGTAAACCCCCAAGAAAGCAAAGTCAAAGGTAAAATTATAGCAAAAAACTTTGCCACAAAAAACATTTTACGAGACACAGGCAGAGATAAAACTGATTGCATCAACCCCGACTCATAATCCCTAGCAAAAGACAAAGCAACTAAAACTCCACACATAACAACCAATGGCAACAACAATGCTTTCACAGAAAGACTCACACTACCAGTTAGCATATACCAAAAATTAGCGGAAAACTGGGAAGAAAGTTCAAAACTAAAATGTGGTGATGCCGAAGAAAGTACCAGTACAGACATAAGAGCAACAGTAATCTCTAATATAGGCCTGTCCCAAACCTTACCCATCTCAGCCTTCAATAACGTCCAACCTGTTCCAAACATCAATTTTTTTGAACCTCCTCAACAGCTGATTTAAAAACAGCCTCTAGATCAGGTTTTACAATTCCCATTTCATCCAAAGATGCCCCAGCTTGACTTATAAGCAAAGGTAAACGCCGCTTAAACAACTCAGCATCACGCACAGCAACATGTAGAGAGTTATCAATTATTGATAAAGTCTCAACATACTCTTCATTTTTCAAAAGAGCCTCCACTGACTCAGCCGGTTGCACCTTAACAATAAACGTTGTTATGTCCGATTTATCAAACATTTGTTCTAAAGTTCCTTGACGTAATAATTTACCTTTATTTATTAAGATAAAATTATCACATATTTTTTCAAGTTCAGACAATATGTGACTTGAAATCAAAAATGAAATATCTTGTTCTTTATTTAAAAAGGATATAAGTTCGAGAATTTTTGCACGATTTAATGGGTCTAAATTTGAAGTAGGTTCATCAAGAAACACAAGCTCTGGACTGCCCAAAAGGGCTTGGGCTAAACCAAGTCTTTGGCGCATTCCTGCCGAATACCCACTAATACGTCTATTATGAGCACTTGCATCAAGTTCAACAAGTTTCAAAAGTTCCTTAATTTCAACCAACGAAACGGACACACCCTTCAACTTGGTCATTAGCTTTAACTGTTCAAGACCGGACAGGTGGTCATAAAAGGCGAATTTTTCATACAATACACCTACTTTACTTCGGATATCATTGGATTTGTTCCAGCAATCAAAGCCAAATAGTTCTGCATTACCTGCAGAGGGTTTAATTAAGCCTAAGCTTAATCGTATAGCAGTTGTCTTGCCAACGCCATTTGGACCAATTAGTCCATTGATGCCTCGGCATATTTTCAAACTAAGACCGTCAAGTGCCACTATAGTCCCAAACCGTTTTGTAACAGACTTAAATTCGCCAATAACTTCAGAGCACATAATAAACCAGTCATTTTTAAGCATAATAGTAACGTTGTATATATTTTTTTTTTGTTTAAACAAAAGTGAATGGACATTAAAGCAAATATAATACTGTGTCTTGTATTTACTGTAAACAGACAAAACATGATTTGACTACAGAAAGTGTGTATACTAAAGAGCCTGAAGAGACCTATTAAAGCAGTAAAAGGAGCAACATATTTGTAGGTAAACAGCATTAACTTTTTATGGTTAATTGTATAGAAACCTTTTGAACCCCATACCCTAAAATATGTAGTTGGAAAAATAGATGGCTATTAAAGAGAAAAAGCAGCTCATCGTTTTCGATGTTGAAGGAGTTTTAATTCCTAAGAACATGTTTTTTTTCCAAATTGGTCGTATGTTGGGTTTTTTCACTTTAGTACAAATTTTACTATACAGACTTTTTTATGAAATGGGTATTTGTTCTCTGGATGCTTCGCTTAAAGGTATTTTTAGAAAAATGAAAGGGCAGAAAATGGAGACTTTGCAGTGTGTTTTTGATAAAATTCCAGCTACTTCAAGTTTACAGAGTTTTTTTGCATGTATAAGAGAGAAGAATTATCATATAGCAATAGTTAGTTCAAGTTTGCCTACAGTTATTGTTGAGCGTTTAGCAGACTGTTTGGGTGCGGACTATGCGTTTGGTATTGATGTTTGTGTTAACGCTGCTGGTGAGATAACTGGTGAGGTTAGGGGTGGCGAATCTATTGAAGTTAATGGTAAGATGAAGATTTTACAAAAATTATTAACTCTGGAAGGTCTAACTTTGCAGGATTGTACAATAGTTGCTAAAGATCGCAGTAATCTCTGTCTTTTCACTAGTGCAGCTAAAAAGATTGGGTATAATCCTAATTTTAGGATCCGGATAAAGTCTGACTATGTTATAGTGGGAAAACTCGCAGGCATTTTACCGATTTTAAATGAGAAGCACGTTAAACGTTCTTTTCCATCAGTTAACGATTTTGTCCGAGAAAACATTCATGCCGCAGGCATCATTATGCCTATATTAGCACACATAATTGGCGTTATTCCCGTAGCTATTTTTATCGGCGCGTTATCAATAGCGTATTTTGCATCTGAAATTGCACGGTTATGTGGTAAAAGTTTGCCGCTTATCTCAACAATAACACGTCATGCCGCATCACAGTCAGAACTTTACGGCTTCGCGGCGGCACCTTTATTCTACGCAATAGGAATACTAGCTACTTTGCTGATTTTCCCATACCCAGTAAATGCGGCGGCAATTGCCATATTTACATTAGGTGACAGTGTAGCATCAATTTTTGGAGGCACCATTGGCATAAGGTTGCCGTTTAATAGGGGTAAAACGTTAGAGGGTTCTCTTTCAGGTTTTGTTTTTGCATTTTTAGCTAGTAGTTTGTTTGTTGCGCCTTGGATTGCAGTTATTGGTGCTGCAATTGCAATGTTTGTTGAATATTTGCCTGTGCCAATTAATGATAACATTATGATTCCTATAGTAACAGCTACGGTGTTAATGCTGCTAATTTAACGTGGGTGGGTGGGTGTAAAAGTTATTTTTTGGTTTTAGAATCTATTAGTGCTTGTTTTTGTTGGTGGCTTAGTTTTTTAATTTCACGTTCACGTTTCATAGCTAAACTTCGAGAAGTGTGTTCTTCAAAGTATACTAATTTTTGTGGTTTGTGAATTTTAGTATATCTTGCTCCTTTACCGGTTTGATGTAATTGTACTCTATTATCTAGGTCTTTTGTGTAGCCTGTGTAAAAGCTGGTATCATTGCAAAGTAGCATGTAAACATAGAACAAGCGAATTTTGCTCCAGAGCACGTCAATATAGTAGTAGGGGGTGGTTAAGTTTTTGTAGAATTGGAGAAGGGTTATTGAACTATTTCTACGCGTCGTTTACCGCGTGACATGCCAGAAGTTCGGATTTTGCCGCTGACTTCTAAGCTGAGCAGTAAATCGTTAAAGTCTTTGAATCCTAAGTCTTCAAATTCGCTGCTCATCTGGTTAAACAGTTCATCATCTGTTAAGTCCCCTTTTTTCCCTAAAATTTCTAGAATGACAAAATTTGCAGGGCGAGTTTTCCAAGTTTTAATTTGTGGCATATTGTTTAACTTCTCCTAAATTACAGGTGTTGCTGACTTTTGTACTTGACGGATTGACTGCATGAAATTCTTGTACCATTTCTCCATATCAGGTGTAGTGGATGGTCTTATTTCTTCCATGGTAGTCTGGAAGTCTTTCATGGATATCTTTTGAGTGTTAACATCTTGGCGCAATGCATGCATTGCTGCTTCACGACATAAAGCCTCAATATCAGCACCACTACAGTGTTTAGTCATAGCTACAAGTTGATCCATATCGACATCTGGGTCAAGAGGCATATTCTTTGTGTAAAGCTTAAAGATTTGCATACGGCTTAAATCATCAGGTCCGGGCACATAGATTAAACGGTCAAAACGACCAGAACGAATAACCGCGGGGTCAATCATGTCAGGCCGATTAGTCGCAGCGATAACTACTACATCATGCAAATTATTTATTCCATCAATCTCTGTTAACAGTTGACTAATTACCTGCTCAGAAACACCACTATTATCATAATCTGCACTACGCCTAGGAGTTAAAGCATCAGTTTCATCAAGAAACACAATCGCCGGAGCAGCCATACGTGCTTTACGGAAAACTTCACGTATAGCTTTCCCTGATTCACCTACCCATTTACTGAAAATTTCTGATCCCTTAATTGATATAAAGTTGAATTCACTTTCAGTTGCAACGGCGCGGGCAAGTAAAGTTTTACCACACCCAGGCGGACCATATAGAAGAATGCCTTTTGGTGCGCGTATACCTAATCTGGCAAATCTTTCAGGGTTCTTAATAGGCCACTCAACGACCTCTTGAAGTTTCTGTTTAACGTCATCAAGACCTCCGACGTCACTCCAGTGAACTGTAGGAACTTCAATGTAGACCTCACGCATAGCCGTTGGGGTAACTTCCTTGTATGCACCTGTGAAATCATCCATGTTTATCTCCATTTTTTCTAAAACGTCAGGCGGTATGCGTTCTTCTTCTAGGTTAATATGAGGTAAATAGCGTCTTAAGGCTTTCATTGCAGTTTCTCGGCTTAAAGCTGATAAGTCAGCACCGGTGTAGCCGTGTGTCATAGCTGAGAGTTTGTTTAGATTAACATCTTCAGCTAAAGGCATACCACGTGTATGAATTTGAAGAACTTCATGTCGACCATTTGTGTCAGGAACACTTATCTCGATTTCTCTATCAAATCGTCCTGGTCTACGCAGAGCAGGGTCAAGTGCGCTTGGTCTGTTAGTTGCTCCGATAACTATAATGTTTCCTCGTCCGCCAAGACCGTCCATAAGTGTGAGTAATTGTGCAACAACGCGGCGTTCAACTTCGCCAGTGACTTCTTCACGTTTTGGAGCTAAACTGTCAAGTTCATCAATAAATATGATGCTTGGAGCATGTTGCTGGGCTTGCTGGAATATTTCGCGTAAACGTGCCTCAGATTCGCCATAAAATTTGCTCATGATTTCAGGACCATTAATGCTGTAAAAGCTAGCTTCTGACTCTGTTGCAACGGCGCGGGCAAGCAAAGTTTTACCACACCCAGGCGGACCGTGTAGCATGACGCCTTTTGGCGGTTCAATTCCAAGTCGTTGGAAAAGTTCAGGATGCCGAAGTGGTAACTCAACCATTTCTCTGACGCGTCGAATTTCTTCATGTAACCCGCCGACGTCTTCATATGTGGTGCGTAGTAAGCCTTTGCCTTCAGGGGCAGGTTCATTTAATATTGTTAATCTAGTTTCAGCGGTTACTTTTATAATGCCGTGTGGGCGTGTTTTTGAGACATTGAAAGGTATGGCGTGTCCTAGCATCATAACTAGTGTTGTGTCGCCTTCAACTAGGGTGCGTTCCATTAGTCGGTTTTTAACGAAATTTGTAAAGTCTTCGTCTACATTTAGACGCATATCAACAGGTGCTAAAGTGAGGCTTATGGCAGGTTTTACTTTTGCAGATTTTATAACAACAAATTCGTTTATAGCTACTCCACTGTTTTTGCGGGTAAAGCCGTCAATCCGTATGAGATCGCGATTTTGGTCTTCGCTATAAGCTGGCCAAGCAATTGCGCTTGTTGTTCGTTTATTGATGATTTCTATAACATCTCCAGCACCTATGCCAAGTTTTTGCATTGCCCGCTGATCAATTCGGGCTATGCCCCTTCCTACATCTCTTTGTCTTGCATCTCCAACACGTAATTGAACTTCACTCACACTAAAACTCTCCATAATTAACAGAGCATTATAAACTTGTTCAAAAGAACAATGTCCCTATATAAACTTTAAAGCGCAACAGTCTAAAATAGCAACAGAAAAACAATAGCAAACTTGAATCTTTATGCGTAAAAGTTGAGGCAGATATAACTTAAAAAGAGATAAGAATTATGCTTTTATGGTTTCTAAAACGAGTCTTGTTGTAGTTACATCTATTTCGGTTATTTTGACGTTTTGATATTCTTTTGAATCGCCAATAATATTTTTTACAGTAACAGTGTTGCCTTCAACTTTAGCATATATTACATCGCTGAAAACTTTTTGTCCATCTAAAATAATGTTAAATTCACACATAGCATTTCACATGCAAAGAAAAACGGATTTCCTATAAATAAGTACTTCAGACGAAAACAATTTTTTAACTAAAAAACGAGTGTATCTATATTAGACCTCCTCGAGAATTAGTTCCTGTTTTCATGGTTGATTATGCCGCAAATCAAAGCCATACGTAGTCCAAACCGTCTGCGACGATTACGATACCTGTTAGCTACAATCTTAAACACCTTAACTTTTGCATTAATATGCTCAACTAAAATCCTAATACGTGCAAGACGCCTATTCTCAACCTTATCCTCAACACTTAACACACCACCTTTAGGCTTCTTCTTAGGCGTCAAACTGTTTTTATGAAACTTTAAAATCCCCTGATAACCACTATCCCCATCCAATTCAATACACTCCAAAACATCCCACCTACACTTTGTTCATAAAGCTTAAAATCATGACAACTACCCACCGCATGAGCAGTACAAATTATTTCATGAGTTTTAGCATTCACAATTAACTGGGTTTTGAAGGTATGTCTTTTCTTTTTCCCACTATACCATTTACGTTGGTTTTTTTAGGACGCTCAATGGACTCTCAGTAACATCGACTATGGCGATTTCTATTTCCGGATGCTCCAAAAGAGCCCCTCGTCCCAGTAAACTGAATTTTTTACTCTTAGCTAAAGAATTCTCCA
>JAITBW010000082.1 GCA_031283385.1 Nitrososphaerota archaeon | reverse complement strand
AATGTTGAAAATCACGATAAAGTACGGGGCATGTTCTTTGAGCGAGCCGCTAAATCGGTAAAAAACATGAAAAAATCCTGTCGTCTCCCTAAACGTGAACACTCTCAATCATTTATTTTTGCAAAGAACCCAAATAACCTAAACGACCCCAACACTGTAGGATCAGAATTTGGCGCAGCTGCGAAGCGGTTAGAAGTCTTCATAGACAGCGCAGTTGGAAACTGGAAACTATATCTAAACAATAACAGTCGTGCAAGTCAACTTTTAGAATCTGGACAATGGCTTGCAGACTGCGGCGAAGGTCAATACAGTTTAATCAAAGGATACATTGAGAACATTTCACCCGAAATGGTAAATGAAAAAGCCATCTTCGACCAGTATGTTGTTGTTGAAGGTAAAAGTGTAGGCATTGATCTTGCTCGGCAGTTTGTTAAAGCAAGTTTTATCACTGGCGAATTTCAGGGGCATCATTATGTTAATCGTTTGGGTGATATTTTCGATGTCGCACTAAAGGCGACTGGTAGTCGTGTTGGGTTTGATTATTCATGTATGCAGAGTAATTCGGCCGGAACAGAGATTGTTGGTTTAAAAAGTCTAATAACTCACTTTTAGGAATTAAGTGTATCAAAAATGACGAAGCCGATGTTATTGTTCTGTAACTTTATGTTTTTAAGTGAATGACAAGGGATTATTTTGTTATTGGCGAAGTGTTATTTGTTTTGTTGGCTTGTTGGTTCTTTTTTTGCTGTTTTTTCTAGGTCTTTGTATATTTGTTTTTCTTGGTTTGTGATGATTGCTATGTTTGTGCTTGTAATTTTTTTGATGAATGGTATTTTGATTAGTCGTGATTGTCGTGTTTGGGGTATATAATTTATTGTTATTTCTTGGGTGGTTTGGTATAGTTTCTCGTTTGAGGGCCAGTGTTCATACATTTCAATTTTTAAGCGATATGTTCCTTCAGCTATGCCTTTTGTATCTATAACCCAGCTGTATTCTAGCTCGTTTGTTGCTAGTGATCCTTGAAGTATTTGAATGGTTACTGTGTCTATGTGTGTGTTTTCAAAGTATAGTTCTGCTTTTATTTTGGAAAATGCTTGATGTGATGGTTCAAGTTTAAAGTTGGTTTTAAGTGTTAACTCGTCAATGCCTGTGGTGTTTTCCATTTTAGTTATGCAGATCTGTTTCTGTATTATCGGTTTTGTTTTTGTGTCCTGCGTTGTTGTGGGCGTGGCGGGTAGGTTGTCTATGGTTAATTGTTTTAATTGTTTAGCTGTTTTTGGCATTCTTTTTCAATAGGTTACTTGGTTTGCTTGTTAATGCTTCTTTTGGTTTTTGCGCTTTTAATTTAAACTATTGCTATATACCATAGTCTTGATAATAGTAAGACGTAATGATAATTTGAGGGCTAATGCGTTGAGTGACAAGTATGATAGTGGCGTAGACTTTTCTTCTTTATCTGAAGAAGAAAATGCTGAGGGTGCGCAGCAGGGGGGGCGGTCTTTAACTGCTTCAGGTATAGCTGAGTACATCCGTTTCAACTGTTGTCCTCGTTTTTTCAAGTTAACATTTGATGGTAAAGAGATACAAAAACGCAAATGGCCTGAGGCTTTTAAGCCTCTTAATCCTGTTCTTTTTGGTGTAGGTAAATTATTTGAGGATAAAAAAATTCTGGAAATAAAAAATAAGGCATCCTCGTATCATGATTTTTCTACATTATATAGTCCATATACGCATGGTTGGGAAAAAGCCTCAGATTCCATGAAGGAGCTTCGTCAGATTATTGAGACTCAAATTTCCGCTAAGGCAGACTTGGCGGCGGGTAGTAACCGTTTAACTTTGCTATATCAGGTGCCTATGAAGGGTCAAATTGGTGTGTGGGATGTAAAGGGTATAGCTGATCTAATTGCAATTTGGCCCTCTGAGCATGGAAAAGTTGTTGTTCGTATTTTCGAAATTAAAGTCTCCTGGAAGGAGCAGACTACGCATCGTGTTCAAGTAGCTATCTACGCTATGCTACTCTCGCAGGTGCTTGGCGATTTAGCATCTAATGTTGAAATTGAAGGCGGCGTGATTAGCCGTGAGACTTGCATCGAAAATTTCACCCCACAAATGTTACCTAAATTTAAGCTAGGTCCTCTAAAGCAGGATGTTGAGCGTTTACTTGCCGAGAATGGCGAATTGAACCGTATTCATAAAACACCTTTGGAGCAGGTAGAATTTCAACTCTGCTCAAGATGCGACCCATGCGGATTTAATGAATGCTGCATTATCTGCGCCGTAGAAACCGAAAACATTGCACTGCTAAACTTAAGCCGCGGCGAACAAAAAGCCCTTAGACATCACAGCGTTTCAAAACTTGAAGATTTAGCAAAACTCAAACCCGTATTTGACACATACAACCTACGCCCTTATGACTTTAGAAACATTCCCGCACTGGATCACCAAAAAGTGTGTGAATTATCAACTGACCCAATTATCGGCTCTAAATTAGACTGGCTAATTGAACGCGCACAGTACATGCTAAGCGGAATCCGCCCTAATAGCCAACACGCAAGCAAAAACCGCTGGATGCCATGGCTAACAGGCACCGGCTACGGAAGCCTCCCAGAAGACAGCCCCCATACAAACACTACTAATAATATTAACACATTAACAGCCTCCAACCCCGATAGCATAATCCGTGTTTATCTCTTCATCGAATGGGACTACATGCTTGACATAATCTCCATTATCAGCGCACGAATAAACTGCACACGCTACAAAGGCGAACCTCCTAGTATATCACAAATTGTCCACACACTATCTGACGACCACCAAGAATGCCTCAACCAAGAAAAAGAACTCCTCGAAAACTTTTTCAAAAACCTAACAAATGCAATACAAAAAGTCGCCAAAGAAACAGACACCCAAGATAAAGCACCCCTACACCTCTACTTCTTCAGCCGCCAAGAACGCGACACCTTAATGAAAGCCGTATGCCGACAACCCACACTTATAAGCGCAAGAGCCGTCAGAGACCTATTGGGACTACGACAAGCAATTGACCAACCCATGTTCTCAATAATACAAGACGAAGTCCAACGCAGAAAAGCCCTAAAATTCCACAGCAATGGCCTCCTACCCATACTCGAACAAATATCATACTTCGACCGCAAACACTGGAAAGCCACACGAAAAGACAACACCACCGTAGACCTAAACACAGTATTCCGCGACGGCCTATTCAACTACGCCCTACCCTTCAACAGAAACCCAGATGGAACCATAACATTTCTACGAGAAGAACTAATACAAAAAGACGGCTATTACCCCGCACGCGCCCGATTCGGCAACCAAATACCCGTTGAATACATCTGGGGCGCAAAAAACAAACTCGAAGACTACAACGGAAAAGGTCCCGCTAAAATCATCATAGAAAAACGCAAATGGTGCGACTACCCCCAAAAAACCCGACGCGTCACAGATGAAGAATTAAACCTCATGGGACAAAAACTCTGCATGGCACTCGAACACATCGAACGCGCAATAACCATCCGCAACCGCCGATTGAAAAAAGCCCCTATTGACATTCCCACAATTGACGAATTCACTCTGGGTCCTTCAACTCTTGAACGCAGTTGCCGAGAATTCCTTGACTTGGAATACTTTTCTAAACGACAAGAAATGTATCAACACTATGCCCTATTGCCCTACCAACGTGTTGCCTCTGGAAGGTCGCTAATTTTCCAGTGTACAAATGTTTTTGAATTTGAAAAAGATTTCCAAGTTTCTGGTAAACTCGTCTATGAAGGCATTGGCTTACCTAAAGCTGAGTGTATAATGAATGCCTGCCGTGTTAAGGGATCCGATGACTCTAGTTCCGGTGACTGGATGGTAGTATCTGAACTCGTGAAAAACGCAAATGGTCAATTTGATGAAATTCAAAAACGTTCTCCATCTGATATAGGAAAATCCGCTCGCGCTATAATTAGTAAAGTCGATACGAAACAATCTGAAATCACCATTAAAGTGGTTAATTGGCCAAGTGGCAGAGGCAATAAGTATAGCGATTGGCACAATTTACCCACAACTGATCCTGCAAAAGCCAACTCTAAATATCTGCAGCTCTTCGAGAAAGGTCGTTATTACATTTTAGACGAGTTAGCTGATGATATTATATCTGATAGAGCTGAAAAAGGTCTTTACCACTCTGACCGTAATGTTCTCTATCTTCTTTTAGCAGATTATCTAGCTGGAAAAACTGGAGAGTTTACACGTAACACATTACAGAGATCTGGAGCAACAGATTTTCTGAACTGGATGACCAATAGACGTCTTGCCCCAAATGTCGAGCAAGTTTGTTTTGTTGAGCAAATTTTTAGCAAAGAACCCATAATTATGCTACAAGGACCACCTGGCACTGGTAAAACTGAGACATTACAGTTGGCAGTTTTGGCGCATGTTGCGGCTCATAGTGCTGTCTCTAATTGTTGTGTGCTTATGGTTGCGCCTACTCATAAGGCAATACAAGAGTTCGTTGTAAAGCTTTCTCGCTGTTGGCAGGAATATCTCAACGCTGGCGGTCAAGATCTTAAGGATCTGCGAATATTTCGTGTATTAAGCAGTAACACTAATGCTGTTAAGCCTATAGAGGGTGTTACCTGTATTAATTATAATGAAGATAAGAGTGCTGTTGAAGAGTTAGCTGGACTTTTGTTAAACCAAACAACATTAACTTCCCCTTCATCGCTATCTGAACCGTTGATCTTATGTCTAACTCCGCCTGGGTTATATGGACTTATGAAAAAGGTTGGTGATGGGGAGCCTCTTTGGGGTGAGGGTTTTTTTGATATGCTAGTTGTTGATGAGGCTAGTATGATGCGGTTGCCTGAGTTTATTTTGTCTGGAAGTTTTATGGCTAAGAATAGTCAGTTTCTTGTTGCAGGGGATCATCGTCAGTTGCCTCCGATTGTTTCTCATAATTGGGAGAAGGAGGATCGTCGTACGCTTGAGGAGATGGCTTCTTTTCTTTCTGCTATGGATTTTCTGCGTTTGTTGCGTAATGAGGATTTAGGTCTTGAGCGGATTAAGTGTAGTGTTTCTGTAGATATTCCTGCGGTGCGTCTTTGTGAGAGTCATAGGTGTCATTCTGTTGTTGCTGATTTTCTTAAGGAGTGGGTTTATGAGAAGGACGCGATTGATTTTCGTTCTGATAAATGGGATGCTTTGACTGTGTTTGACTCTAAAACTGCTGGGTTAGATGTAGTGTTTGATCCTGAGAATGTGTTTGTGCTTATTGTGCATGATGAAGCTGAGAGTTTTCAGTCTAATTTGACTGAGGCTTTAATAGTTAATGCGTTAGTGCGTTGTGTGTCGTCTGAAGTGGTTGGTGTAATTACGCCGCATAATGCCCAGAAAGGTTTGCTTAAAAATATGCTTGCGGATGGTTATAGTGAGACGCGTGTGGATACGGTTGAGCGTTATCAGGGTGGTGAGGCGGATTTTATAATTATAAGTTCTACTGTAAGTGATCCTGATTATGTTCGAAGTGAAAGCGAGTTTTTGTTAAATCTTAATCGTATAAATGTTGCTATTAGTCGTATGAAGAAAAAAATTGTTATTGTTGCTAGTCGTTCGATTTTTGAATTTATGCCGCAGGATGCAAAAAATTATGATAAAGCGCTTTTGTGGCGGGGGATTTCTCAAGTTGTTGGGTATACTGCAGGTTCTAAGCCATGTTGGGAGGGTGGTCTTTCAGAGTTTTTAGGTCGGAGTGTGGGTTCTCAGGTGAAACTTGAGGTTTATGCTGCCTGAGTTTTGCTGTTTTTGTTTGTTTGTTTATTGGTTGGTTGTTTTCTGTTTTTGTGGTTGGTTTTGTTTGTTTTTTGGTTGTTTGTCTGTTTTTGGGGTGGGTTTGTGTGTTGTTTTTTGAAGTTTGGGTGTTGTGTTTGTTTGTTTTTTGTGTTTGTTGGAGATGTTTTGTTGTATTACTTGTTTTGTGTATCACTAATTTTATATACGTAATTGTAATACTTTTTTTGTATGTCAGAAATTATTACCGTGCGCGTAGAAAAAAACCTAAAAGAAAAAATCCGCCAACACAAAATCAACATAAGCGAAACAGTCCGATCGGCACTAGAAGATGAAATCCGCAAAATTGAAAACGCAGAATTAACTAACGCAATAAGCGAAATGAAAATAGTACTCGAAAAAATTCCAGACGCAGAAATCATGACATCAATACACGACTCAAGAGACCTACGATGAAACAATACCTCTTCGACGCAAGCGCTTTCATATTTTTAATCAAAAAAGCAAACGTACAAACCACCCTACAACAACTCCAAAATCTGTTCATACTAGACCTAACAGTCTACGAAGTAGGTAATACCCTTCTAAAAGAATCAAATATAACCAAATTTTTAACTTCTAAAGAAATAAACACATTAGAAAAAGTAACACAAACAATCCTATCAAAAACAGAAAAAATCATAAACCAAGATTCAACTTTCCAACAAATAATAAAAATAGCAAAAACCGAAAACCTCTCATTTTACGACTCAAGCTACATATACTATGCCAAACAAAACAACATACAACTAATAACTGAAGACCAAACTTTTAGAAACAAAGCTAGAAAATATGTACAAACACAAACAACCACAACACTACTCTCAGCATAAATGAAAACATGCTATTTTAAGTGTTATGTGAAATTTTTATCAGACGTTTTGAGTTACGCCATTTGAATTGATTATCATACTCCGCGTTTTAGATACTATATCGTGGTAACTTTTTTGAGCTATATGAAATAGGCTTTAATTGCAAAAAAGACTTGCACTTAACGGTTTTTTGTAACATGACTATTATGAGGTGTAGTTCTATTAGGTGTTACACTTGTATTGTGAAAAAACGAAAAAAAAGACCGTTTTATAATTAAAAGTTAAGAATTAAGTTATGTTTCAAAATAGTTTGCGGTTGAATTCTGTGTCTGTTCTAAAATTAGAACACTGTACGTAAAAAATGTTCTAAACATCAAATTAAATACCGCCCTGAGAACTGTAAACCAGATGAAAACAAATGAAAAAACAAAAAAAGATAGCACTATCCTAAATTCCCGAGAAATTATACCTACCGATTTACTCAGGAACAGGTATATCAAATGCCTGATAAATCAAACGCTGATCCTTAGTAACCGGATAAAAAATTTTACTATCTTTAAATTCAACAACAC